>BDTA01000058.1 GCA_002897935.1 bacterium BMS3Abin08 | reverse complement strand
TATCTCCTATCTCCTATCTCCTATCTCCTATCTCCTATCTCCTATCTCCTATCTCCTATCTCCTATCTCCTATCTCCTATCTCCTATCTCCTATCTCCTATCTCCTATCTCCTATCTCCTATCTCCTATCTCCTGACCGCTTTGAAGGCGGTTGCGAAGGTGAACAACAGCCTGTTTTCTGCATCCGCAGTGATGCAGGGGGCTTTATGGACGACGGTTACCCCCGGACAGCTTCTTCAGGGAACTGTCCAGATCCTGCAGGTATTCTACAATGGTGTCAAGGTCGAATTTATGCCATTCCAGTTTTGCCGAATGCAGGGATGATTGAGCCTGCTGTAAGTAAAAGGCGTTCGGGGTGCCTTTTGCAGGATGATAGATCTTTTTGTCCGCAAGAAAAAGGGCCTTGCTTTCTCTGAGTAAGAGCAATACCGCTTTTGCCTTTTGCGGGATGTACGGAAACACACCTATCCTCTCATTGTGGCACCTCACACATACATTTGCTATATCATCAGGATTCAGAACGCTTGTAACCATTGAGCCGTGACATGTTACACAGTTCGGACCCCTGCCTGTTGCTTCAAGTTTCTTGAAATGATAGCTCTGTGTGAACTTATAAAACTCGGCGCCATGGCAGCTCCCACAGGTTGACGGAATATTTTTATAGTAGACCCTGCTTTGTGGATTGCTCGAGCTCAAGACACCTGCATGTGCCTCTTTCTCATCTGCAGCAGCAGGATTACCGCCATGACATTTATCACATGTCACACCCTGTTTCTGGTGTATCGAACCCTTCCAGTCGTGTGATTTCAATCCTACAAAACTGCTGTTCGGGAGCTTTGAATGGCAGTTGACACAGGAATTCCCTATCTTTTTACCCTCATCAGCGTGGCCGTATACCGATAAAATAAAAATACTGCTTAATATGATAAATAAACTTACAATATACTTAGGCTTTGACACTGTTCCCTCCCTTTCTCTTCTTGTTGTAAAGGCGCAATAGCGTGTATGAAACGGCCCATGCAGCCAGGCTTGCAAGGATCGTATAGACGATCATCTTTTGCGGTGTGATATGAAGCACATCGATATAACCTGCAACTACGAGCATGCAGAGGAAGATCCCGCCACCGATCCCGAATGATGTCATAAAAGGCCTGTGCAGGGGATTTTCAATATAGTTCTGAGGTTCCTTTACCCTGTCGAAAAAAGGTATCAGCGCAAACACAAGGATCGAAAGCGTCGGAAAGATAACCCCGCCGATGGTCTCCGGTGTAAACTTACCTCCAAGGATAGAAAATGACAGGTCGCCCGGTATTAACTTCAGGATACCGTATACGATAAGAAAATACCAGTCGGGCCGCATGACAGGCGTTCCCGGCGAAGGCGGGCCATAGGTTTCTATCGGGTTCAAAGGGATATATGTGGCGATCAGGGTAATTATGAACAATAGAAAGAAATAGAAGGAGATACTGATGACCGCCTGCTCCGGCCAGATTGGAATGCCGATAAGCCTCTTGCCTCCCGCTGCCGCCTTTTTGTTTTTATTTGACATCGGTTCAGTGTGCTTCTGTTTAACCAGTATTATCATATGCAGGGCGATGAGGCCTATAAGCATTGTAGGGATTAACATGACATGCATAAAGAAAAACCGCGGTACAGTACCGGTTGAAGGGAAATTGCCTGCAAACAACAGGCTTGAAATCCAGTCTCCCATCCATGGCACCGACTTTGCCATGTAATAGGCTATGGATGTAGCCGTCACTGAGAATTTACTGTACGGCAGTAAATAACCGGTAAATGCCGCACCCATTGATATACTCCAGAGACTGAGTCCGATAAGCCAGTTAATCTCCCTCGGCTTCCTGTATGACGAAGTAAAATAAACCCTCATAAGATGGGCAAGAACAGCGGCTATCATTATCATTGCCGACCAGTGGTGTATCCGTCTTATAATCATGCCCATGGGGAGGAGGTCTATCCTTACAACGCTCGCATAGGCTGACGGAACCATTGCACCGAACAGGGAGACCAGCTTGGTTGAAGGCTCATAAAGAAATCCGAGGAAGATTCCCGTGACAACAAGTGTAATGAAAGAAAACAAAGCTATCTCCCCGATTAAAAATGTGGGATGAGTCGGGAATGTCTTGCTTAGAAATTTATCCTTGAATTTTCCGAGTTCCAGTCGTTCATCAAACCATTTAAAGATCATCTTATTTAACCTCGCCTCCTTATACTTGTGGCCCGATAGGCCCCGTAAAATCGCTTGTAAAGACAAGTGTTCCGTCGTCTCTTACTTTAATACCGATCTGAGCGAGAGGAATTGGTGCCGGGCCACCTAAAACCTTTGCACCTCTTGTGGGATCGAATATGCTGTTATGACAGAAGCATTCCGTGTACGAGGTGTCGGGTGATTTCTGATTTTCTACCCAGGAAACAGTACATCCGAGATGCGTACATATTGCGCTGTAAGCTACAAGGCCCTGATCCGTAAGTTTAATCTTGGTAGGTGCTTTATATACTTCTTCATCTAATTTAATCAGCTGAACAAGGTTTGCAGGATTTGACGTTTTACCTGTCGGGTAAGCAAGCACGGCATCACCAACATTCAGTGATGAAAGCTTTATGAAATCTCCTGTGTTGGCGCCCTTTGCATAAACAAGCCTGTCTCCAGGTTTAATGGTTGATACATAACCGCTGCCTTTCTTTTCCGGTGATAAAACTTTAAGGAGCGACAGGAGAGAAGCGAATGCACCTGCAATAGACACAATGATTGCACCAAGAGTAAACCTCCTGCGTGTTATCCCTGTTTTATCCTCTTTATTTTCAGTGTTTCCAGCTACCATAATAACTCCTCCTCACGGTCCTCCGATACCTCTCTGAATGCGATAAAGTATCTTGCAAAGATAACGACCTCAATGCCTGCAATCAGGAATTCAAAAGATAGCAGTGTGCCCATTATGTAATCATTACCCCTGCCTGATATAAGGAGATAGGCAAAGACAACACCAATACCAAGCAGTATAATGGAAAGGAGCACAATTGCAATCATGGCGCCCCCTGAATATGTGGGTTTCTTTTCCTGTATAACCTCGAAGCCCATGTTACCTCCTCTTCTCCAGTAGAATGTAAGTGATATAACCAATGATGAATAGAACAAGAACAGCACCAAATGCAACAAACCCTATCTGGAAAGCACCGAGTTCTTCCGGGAACTCGGGGATCAGAGGAGGTTTATTGCCTTTTGCCTTTTGCTCGGCGAGTTCTATCCTTATCCTTGAAAGTGTGGTAATAGTCGTTTTATTAACACTCATCGGGTCTATCTGATCAAACCCGGCCGTATCTTTATGGCAGCTCTCACATACCTTTGGAACAACCGGCATGGAATTATGATGAGCTTTATGGCAGGTGACACACGAAGGCCCGCCCTTGTTATCGAGATACGCCTTGCCCATAATACTGTTTTCGTATCTGTCAACGGAATCGCTGTGACACTGTCTGCAGGTATCAAACATTGCCTTTCCTGAAGGTATGCCGATGAAGCCGCCGGCTTTTGACATTGCGAGTGCGCGCTTGGCTGCAAATTGCTGTTGGGACAGTTGTTTTATATTCCCGAGATCGACATCCGCATTTCCTCCGTGACAATAATCACATGTAATTCCATTCTGTTGATGAATTGAGCCTTTCCACTCTGAAACGGGCTTTGCAAGTTTACCTCCAAGTGATTCGTGACATGTTATACAGGCATTAGGGGTCTGCCCTGCCGCGTCTGCGTTTGCTGAATAGATAATTGACACAATCGCTACAAGTACTATAAGTATATACCTTTTCTTATCCATAAGCTCTACTTCCTTTAGTATAAATTTTAAGCTTCTCCAACCTCTTCGGTTCTACCTCATCTTATGAAATCCCTCGGCTTGCCTGCGCCTTTAGGCGGACCCACGAGGCCGGCTTCCTCGAACAGCTGCATCATACGGGCGGCCCTATTATATCCTATTTTGAACCTTCTTTGAATCGATGAAATTGATATCTCTCCTACGGATGCTGCATACTCTATCACCTGGTCGTAGAGTTCGTCCTTTTCACCTGAATGATCTGCCCGGGACTCGGCACTCTCGATTTCTATTGCTTCAAACATCGTAAAGTCCGGCTCTGCCTGGGATTTTATGAAGTTGGTTACATTTCTGACCTCCTCCTCCGATACATAAGCACCGTGGAGCCTTGTTATCCTTGCCCCGGGTGTCATCAAAAGCATGTCTCCTTTTCCTATAAGATGTTCTGCACCGTGGCTGTCGAGGATTGTCCTCGAGTCCACTTTTGAAGATACCTGGAAGGCCATTCGGGTGGGAAAGTTTGCCTTGATGATGCCGGTTATTACATCGACAGAGGGCCTTTGGGTTGCAACGATGAGATGGATTCCCGATGCCCTGGCCATCTGTGCGAGTCTGACAATGGAGTCTTCCACATCCTTGGAAGCTGTAAACATGAGGTCGGCGAGTTCGTCGATTATTACGACGATGTAGGGTATACGCTCCTCGTCGGGGACATTTTTGTTGAAGTTTTCTATATTCCTTGCGCCCTTTCCGGCAATCAGTCTGTATCTCTGCTCCATTTCCATTACCATTTTCTTAAGTGCCAGCGTTGCCTCCTTTGGATTGGTGACAACGGGGCTTACAAGGTGTGGAATGCCGTCGAACGTGGAGAGTTCAAGCAGTTTGGGATCGATCATCAGCATCTTCACCTCTTCAGGTGTGGCCTTGTAGATTATGCTCATGATCATTGAACTGATGGCAACGCTTTTACCGGAACCTGTTGTCCCGGCAACGAGGAGGTGGGGCATACGGGTAAGGTCGGAAACAATGGGTCTTCCATAGATATCCTTCCCGATTGCCAGTGTAAGCCTGGCCTGGCTTTTCAGGAAGTTTTTCGAATCGATGATCTCCCGCAGTGCTACCACTCCCCTGTGCTTGTTGGGGACCTCGATCCCCAGGGGTGTCTTGCCGGGGATTGACGAGATACGTATACTAAGCCCGCCAAGTGCCCTGCCGAGGTCATCCGCAAGGGAGACGATTTTGCTGATCTTTATGCCGGGGGATGGTTCGAACTCATACATTGTCACTACAGGGCCCGGATGGACCTGCGTTACCTTCCCTGTGATATTGAAATCCTTGAATTTATCTTCGAGAAGGCCTGCCCGTTCAAATATTTCATCCCTGGGGGGTTTTTTGGACTTTTCGTAATGTAAGAGCAGTTCGACAGGCGGGATCCTGTATGCCTTCGACCGGTTCGTTTCTTTGTGTCCGGAAGGCTGTGATTTGAACAATGGGGTTGCAAGGGGCTCACGGAAGGTGTCCTCATCCTTGAGGGATGTGTGATGCTCTTCAACGACCTTGATCTTTCTTTTCGGTGGAGAACCCCCGGGCTTCCTGCTCAGGATCTTTCCAATGAAATCCGATGTGGGGACCGGGCTCATTATTATCAGGGAGGAGAAGAAAATAGAGAGTGAGAATATATAGGCTCCCGGGAGAGAAAGAAACCTCACCAGGAGATTCGATGTTTCATAGCCCAACAGCCCGCCCGGATGGAACGGTGATCTGAGCCCGAAGGTCTTAACGATGAGGGACATAAGAATGGGGGTTGCGATTAAAAGCAGTATTGTTCCGATTAAGATTTCTCTTCTCTTGTCCTTGCCGAGGAGGCGTTTGATACCATATATTATCAGGCAGAAAGGGAGGAGGTAGGATGTCAGTCCGACAAGGCTGATTATGGTGTCTGCCATATATGAACCGACTAACCCACCATAATTCCTGGTGGTGCTGCTGCCGGCGGTAAAGAAGGACGGATCCCACTTTGTGTAACTGAAGAGGCTGAGGGCAACATAAATACTGAAAAGCACAAGCAGAATTCCCAGGACCTCTTCCTTGATCCTCTTTATGTTCTGTGCCATGGTAATCACATCAGGTACGTCAATAGTATTATAACAGCAAGGGTGAATCTGTAGTAAACAAAGGCCCTGAGAGAGAACCTTCTGAAGAACCACAGGAGAAATTTTATAGTAAGAAATCCTGTAACGGCTGAGGCTATAAATCCGGATAGGAACACCGGAAGATTATAGTCTGAACCTGCCTTGATGATATGGGTTAATTCGAGGAGTGACGCCCCTGCAACAACGGGTATAGAGAGAAGAAATGAAAATCTTGCGGAATCACTCCTGTCGATCCCAAGAAAGAGGGCTGTGGATATTGTTATACCCGACCTCGATACACCGGGGAAGAGCGCAACGGCCTGTGCAATTCCCACAAGGAGGGCATCCTTTATCTTTATGTCCTTCATCGTACCCTGTCCCCGCTTTCTCTCTGAAGCAAGCATGTAAAGACCGAAGATTACAAGACTTACTGCTATCAGATAGGGTTTTCTCAGGTTGGTGGCCACTATGTCCTTAAGCAGGACCCCGGCCACCCCGGCCGGGATTGTGGCTAACAGTAATGTGACGAGCATATAGTGTTCTTTCGTTAAAAAACTGATAATGTCCTTCCGGAAATAGATGAGGAGGGCAAGTAATGTGCCCCCGTGGAGGGCGATATCAAAACTCAGGGAATTGACGGTGCCTCCCCAGCCAAGGAGTTTCGGGATCAAAATCAGATGTGCAGTGCTGCTCACAGGGATAAACTCCGTAAGCCCCTGGACTATACCGAGGATTATGGCTTCCAACATGGTGAAAATTATATCATTAATACTGCAGATTATGACAGGTGTGATTTTATTCTCATCCGGTTTCTAACGGATGGAGTCGGCATAATCATAGCTTGCATCGCCATAGGTCTCTGCTGTGGGGTTTCCTTATAACCCCCCCTTTCAAATGGGGAGACCTGAGTAGTTACCTGTGTATAAAGTCGAGCAGTAGTCGTTTTTCCGTCATTCCGGCTTGTCCGGAATCTTTCTTGTGGTCCCGAACAATGTAGAAGGATTCCCGACGTGCTTCGCTTGCGGGAATGACAAACGACTATATAAAGTCGAGCAGTAGTCGTTTTTCCGTCATTCCGGCTTGTCCGGAATCTTTCTTGTGGTCCCAAACAATGTAGAAGGATTCCGGACAAGCCGGAATGACACCGAAAATAAAGATACAATTTTCGTAACTACTCAGCCCTATAATCCCCTTTAGCAAAGGGGGGCGAGGGGGGATTTTTAAATCTAATAAACTCTACCTAACGATACTCCGCCGTCTCTGCAGCGGGGAGTTTTCATTCTCATCCAGATTCTAAAGTCCGGATACGTCCATTGTTTCCGGGGACGGTTAGCCACGACTCCCCGCCGCCGGTGATGTCCTCCAAATTATCATATCCATGGAGTTCTTCCCGATTAATGTCGTCCAGTGCGGTTTCCTATCTGTCATTCCGGCAGTCCTTAAGCCGGAATCCAGTCTTTTCAATAAGTTCCGGATACCCGACTTCAGACTTCGGGTATGACAAAAATAAAAAATGGCAATTTATACACAGACTCGAATTATCAAAATAAGGAGCTGAGGAGGGGTTTGCTTGAGTTTAAAGACTTCCTGCTCCCCCAGGTTTGTACCTGAAAAAGAAGTATCCTTAGGTATACACACATAGTAAGAAAGCCCCTTCCTTGCCGTATTATTTATAATTTATGTTGTTTCCAACGACGGGACCAGGTCTTCTGTTTGAAAAGTATATAGTGAATCGTGTATAATTTCTCTTATTTTTGTTCTTCTTTACAGAAACCAACTTCAGCATCAGGGTACTATAAGTCTGTTACAATGCACCTTGCCGAAAGCCCCGATCTCTGGTCGGGATGAAGGCAAGGAATGTAATTAGAGTCTGTGTATAAATTGCCATTTTTTATTTTTGTCATGCCCCGAACGCTTTCGGGATATCCGGAACTTATTGAAAAGACTGGATTCCGGCTTAAGGACTGCCGGAATGACAGACAGAGGGACTGACTTTATACTCAGTCTCTAATTAGAGTCTGTGTACAAACTGCCATTTTTTATTTTTGTCATGCCCGAAGTTTGTAGTCGGGTATCCGGAAGTTACTGAAAAGACTGGATTCCCGCCCAACAGACCGCGGGAATGACGGCTCTATTGTTGACTTTATACACAGACTCTATTTAATCAAATTTTCCTTACATTGTCAAGCCCCGACCTTTGGCCGGAGAGCTTGACTTGTTAAGTGCGTTATTGGCATTTTAGGAGTTTGGTTGATAATGACGGGAGGTTACTATCAAGATCTTATACGGTGGTGAAACAAAGGAGTTGTCCGGAGAGGAACTCCGGAAGTTCTTGCGTAAGATCAGGGCCGTGGCCGTGAAGGTGGAGGGGCAATTGCGGGATCTGGCGTCGGTGAATGACCTCTCTGATGAATCCGTCATCGAGCCTGTACCTCTTGATTCGCCGGAGGGGCTTGAGATTTACCGGCACAGCACCTCCCATGTAATGGCCCATGCCGTAAAGGATCTCTTTCCGGGAACCATGGTAGCGATAGGGCCTGCAACCGACGAGGGTTTTTACTATGACTTTGATATGGAGAGGGCGCTTACTCCCGAGGACCTTGAGAAGATAGAAAAAAGGATGAAGGATATTATAAAAAAGAACTCCCCCTTCCTGAGAAAAGATATCAGGAGGGATGAGGCCAATGAGTTTTTCAGGAGAACGGGCGAGGATTACAAGGTGGAGATCGTTGAGGAGATTGAGGACGATCATGTTTCAGTTTACGAGGAGGACGGTTTTGTTGACCTCTGCAGGGGGCCGCATCTGCCTTCAACCGGTTATATCAAGGCCTTCAAGCTTCTCAGTATCGCAGGTGCCTACTGGAGAGGGGATGAACGGAAGAAGATGCTCCAGAGGATTTACGGTACCGCTTTCACTGACAAGGCTCAACTGAGGGAGTATCTTGATTTCCTTGAGGAGGTAAAGAAGCGTGATCACCGGAGGCTGGGTAAGGCGTTGGACCTCTTCAGTATCAACGAGGAGATAGGCCCGGGACTTATACTCTGGCATCCTGACGGCGCACTCATCAGAAAGACGATCGAGGACTTCTGGAGGGACGAGCATCTGAAGGCGGACTACAAGCTTCTCTATACCCCCCATATTGCGAAACTTAATCTCTGGGAGAAGAGCGGCCACCTGGACTTCTACCGGGAGAACATGTACTCCCCGATGGAGGTTGAGGGTATCAACTATGAGTTAAAGCCCATGAACTGTCCCTTTCATATCGCCATATTCAACAGCGGTCTGAAGAGTTACAGGGAATTACCCATCCGGTATGCAGAGCTTGGAACGGTCTACCGTTTCGAGCGTTCAGGGGTCCTGCATGGTCTTTTGCGCGTCAGGGGGTTTACCCAGGATGACGCACACATCTTCTGCAGGGAAGACCAGATAGAGGAAGAGATATTGAATGTTCTCGACTTTACTCTCTTTGTGCTGAGGACCTTCGGGTTCGACCGGTATGATATATATCTCTCCACGCGTCCTGAGAAGTACGTAGGATCCCTTGATAGCTGGGAGAGAGCAACAAATGCCTTAAAAACGGCACTTGATAACAAGGGCCTTGCCTATGAAATAGACCCCGGAGAGGGGGTGTTTTATGGACCAAAGATAGATATCAAGGTGAAGGATTCCCTCATGAGGCAGTGGCAGTGCAGCACAATCCAGGTGGATTTCAACAACCCGGAGCGGTTTGACGTGACCTACCGGGGGGCTGACGGAAAAGAACACAAACCAATAATGATACATCGGGCACTTATGGGGTCCCTGGAGCGGTTTTTCGGTATCCTGATAGAACACTATGCCGGGGCCTTTCCACTGTGGCTTGCACCCGTCCAGATGGCGGTTATAACGGTAGCGGAGCGGCATATTGAGTTTGCCGGGGAGGTGCTCAGTGGTTTTAAACGCTCAGGGATACGGGCAGAGCCTTACTTTGAAAATGAGAAAGTGGGCTACAAAATCCGACAGGTATCTGTTAGAAAGGTTCCCTATTCAGTTATAATAGGTGACAAGGAGATAGAGTCGGGACTGTTGCCGGTGAGAAAAAGGGGCGGAGAACAGAGCGGTCCCTACTTGCCGGAGGATCTGGTTTCAGGTCTTGCTGAGGAGATTGGCGACAGGAGGCTTAAACTTAAGCTCTGAATCCGAAGCAGTCTTCATAATGAAAAGAAGACAATTAATAACTGTTCAGGAGGTGGTGTTATAGCACAGAAATACCGGGTAAACAGGTTTATTCGAGCAAGAGAGGTGAGGCTTGTCGATGTAGATGGCCAACAGGTCGGGGTTGTTCCAATTTCAGAAGCCCTCAAGAAGGCTGAGGAACGAGAGCTTGACCTGGTGGAAGTAGCTCCACAGGCAAAGCCCCCGGTCTGTAAAATCCTTGATTACGGTAAGTTCAAGTACCAGCAGAACAAGAAACACTCCCACCGGAAGACGGTTGACGTCAAAGAGATAAAGGTCAGGCCACGTATAGGTGATCATGACCTTGAACTGAAGATCAGGAATACCATCCGGTTTCTGGATAGCGGGCACAAGGTAAAGGTCTCTCTCTTTTTCAGGGGAAGGGAGATTGTGAGGCCTGAACTTGGCATGCAGGTGTTTGAGAAGATTATCGAACGGCTTGGTGACCAGTATAATATAGAGGCTAAACCAAAACTTCAGGGTAAAAGCATAATAATGGTTGTATCACCAAAGTAGTTTAGGGAGGAA
The DNA here is from genome assembly GCA_002897935.1 of bacterium BMS3Abin08. Taxonomy (NCBI): domain Bacteria; species bacterium BMS3Abin08. The sequence continues at coordinate 60,056 of BDTA01000058.1, read as the reverse complement.
GGAGGAAAGATGCCGAAGATGAAGACCCATAGAGGTGCAGCAAAGAGATTCAAGATAACCGGAACAGGTAAGGTTAAGAGATGGAAGGCAAACAAGAGCCATCTCCTCACAGGGAAGCCCGCAAAGAGGACAAGGAGGCTCAGACAGGGCGATACAGTGGATAAGACCCAGGAGAAGTCCATTAAGAAGATGATGCCGTATGGATAGTGTTTAAAGTTTGATGCCTGATGTTGTCTTAGATTTAGATGCCGGATGTTCGACCCTCGATGTGTAATGCTTAACACAGAGATACAGAGATGGAGATATAAGGAGGTTTTATAAAATGCCAAGGGCAAAGGGTGGTTTCAAGACAAGAAGAAGGAGGAAGAAAGTCCTCAAGATGGCCAGCGGTTTTTACGGGGCCAGAAGCAGATGTTACAAGGTTGCAAAACAGGCCGTTGAACATGCACTGCAGGATGCCTACAGGGACAGAAGGGCAAAGAAGCGTGATTTCAGGCGTCTCTGGATAATAAGGATTAATGCTGCAGCAAGGCAGGCCGGTATGACCTATGGTGAGTTTATCTGTGGCCTAAAGAAGGCTGAAATCGGCCTTGACAGGAAGGTTCTCGCTGAAATTGCCTACAGTGATCCCAATACATTTGGTGAACTCGTTGAAAAGGCAAAGCAGGCACTTGCTGCATAATCTATGGTAATGGAAGATATAAAGGGGCTCAGGGACGGCTTCCTGTCTGATTTGAAAGGTTTAAATACACTCCGGCAACTAAGGGACTTAAAGGTCAGGTATCTGGGTAAGAAGGGATTGCTGACCCAACAACTCAGGTCCCTTTCGTTGCTGCCGAAGGAGGAACGTCCGGAGGCCGGGAAAGAGATCAATGAACTGAAGAGGTTTGTTGAAGAAGAGATCGAAAGGCTGGAGGCAGCATTATCCGAGAGGGATATGGTGGAAAAGGTCGCCTCGGAATCCCTCGATATAACCCTTCCCGGTAAATATATTCAACCAGGCACAATCCATCCGGTTAATCAGGTTCTTGAAGAAATTATCGATATTTTTACCTTCATGGGATTTACAGTTGAAGAAGGTCCCGAGGTTGAACTTGATTACTATAATTTTGAGGCGCTGAACATACCAAAGGATCATCCTGCCAGGGACATGCAGGATACCTTCTATGTAGAGACAGGGGTCGGGGACAGCACCCCCGGTATGGAGTATACATTTGAAAGCGATGTGGTGCTGAGGACCCATACCTCACCTGTCCAGATCAGGGTAATGGAGCGGAGAAATCCCCCATTCCGTGTTATTGCCCCCGGTAAGGTCTACAGGTGTGATGCCGATGTTTCTCACACACCGATGTTCCATCAGGTTGAGGGCCTGATGGTTGGAGAGGATATCACCTTTGCCCACCTGAAGGGAATTCTTGAGGTTTTTATCCACAACCTCTTTGGCCCTGATACTCCTGTGAGATTCAGGCCCAGTTATTTCCCCTTCACGGAACCGTCGGCTGAGGTGGATATTGGATGTATCCTTTGCGGAGGACAGGGGTGCAGGGTCTGTAAAGGAACCGGGTGGCTTGAAGTCCTCGGGTCAGGTATGGTTCACCCCAGGGTATTTGAAGCCGTGAACTACGATACCGAGAAATATACGGGGTTTGCCTTTGGCATGGGAGTTGAAAGGCTCACAATGCTCAAATACGGCATAGATGATATAAGGCTCTTCTTTGAAAATGGCCTTCGGTTCTTAAAACAGTTTTGATATTCTCATAAAAAGTCGGAAAAATCTGAAAAAGTGTTTTTTGTCATTCCCGTGGAAACGGGAATCCAGTTATTTCAAATAGTTACACGCTTTCCGGGTTCCCGCTTTCTCGGGAATGACGACTTTTTACCGGAATATCAATTTTGATGCACTCGTAAAAAGTCCTGATTGTCACCCCTGAAATAAATTCAGGGCAGGCTCTGAACCATGTGCTGAACTTGATTCAGTATTGTTTCAGGGTCTCATAACTTCTTGATTTATATAGATTTCCCGAAGTTAATTCGGGATTCAGAATGACAGAATAGGGTATTTCTGATTTATTACGAGTGTATCAATTTTGACTACTGATAAATTCACAAGTTAAGTCTGCTTGTTCGTTGTTGCAGATCCCATTCGTCATTATTGCTATGCCTCGCGACGATTTTGATCCGGGAGCGGGGACCCGGAGCGACAAGACCTGATTCCGGGTCGAGCCCGCAATGAGATAAACAGACACTGGATGTCTTTTTACGAGGATGCCGACTGAATGCCCCGGTCTTTGGCCGGGGAGCTTCACTCTATGGTATTCTTAGCAGGTTATCCGGTAACGCAAATAACGCAAAATCCCTGACGTGTAACTTTGTCATGAAACCCCTCAGAGACATGAGCCTCACCACCAAGTTCTTTCTTGGAATCGGTTTTATCGTTATCTTTTTCTGGTGCCTCTTCAACGTCCTCATTTATTTCAATCTAAAGGATACAAGCATCAACCAGACTTATGAAAAGACAGATATCCTCTTTTCTCATATACAGGCAACGGTTCAATATATTAGAAAACAGGTGCGTCCCAAGCTGTTTCATATCCTGCCGGAAGATTCTTTTATCCCCGAAGCCATGTCGGTTTCGTTCATGAACAAGGGAATTATGTCGGAGTTCAAGAAGTCCTTCCCCGATTTTGAATACCGGAGGGTGGCAATCAACCCGATGAACCCCCGGAACAGCCCGAATAAGCTCGATTTGCGATACATAGGGCTCTTCAGGAATAAAAAAATTGAGAAAATACGGGAAGTGGTAAAGCAGAATGGAAAGAGATACTTTATACAGGCCCGCCCGATAGTTATAGAGAAGGAATGTCTTTTATGCCACGGGGATCCTGCTAATGCGCCGGTATCCCTTGTCAGGTTGTATGGCAAAAAAGGGGGGTTTTACAGAACCGCCGGAGAAATCATCGGAGTCGAGTCCATTGCAATCCCCATAGACGAGGCCTTTCTGCAGATCAAGGGACTGGTCTTCTCTATTTTTCTGACCGGGATTGTGGGAGTTGTATTCCTCTTTCTTTCGGTGAACTACTACATAAATATCGTTGCTGTAAAACCGATAAAGGATGTAAGCAGGTTTTTCAAGTCTGTCGTCAAGGGCGAGAAAGACCTCGATACGAGGGTTGAGGTCGCGAGTAAAGACGAGATCGGTGAACTGGCCGAGGCATTCAACCGAATGATGGCTTATCTGAAGAACTCACAGGATAAAATGAAGGGTTCCGAGTTGAAATACAGGCGTATTTTTGAAGGCTCGAAGGACACGATACTGATTGCCGACTGTGAAGGATTTATCCAGGACGTTAATCCTGCAGGGCTCGAACTCTTTGGATGTGAAGACAAGTCAAACCTGATCCGGCATAAGACGTTCTATGACATCTTTATCAATAAGGATGATTATACCGACTTCCTCGACAGGATGAAGAATGTAGGCTTTGTTAAAGACTACGAGACACAACTGAGGGGTATTGACGGCGGGTTGATAGACGTACTTATTACAGCAAATTTCCGGAGGAGTGATGATGGAGAGATATGTGGGTTCGAGGCGATCGTAAAGGATATCAGTGAGTGGAAGAGGGTACAGGACCGGCTAAAGGAGGCAGACCGTTTAGCATCCATAGGCCAGCTTGCTGCCGGGCTTGCTCATGAGCTTAACAACCCCTTGGGGATTATCCTCGGGTACTCCGGGATACTGATGAAAGAACTAAGAGAAAAAGACGGCGTAAGATCGGATATAGGGGTGATCAGCCGGAACGCGGAGACATGTAAACGGATAGTTGAGGACCTGCTGAAGTTTTCACGCCGCACTGAAACACGTCCTGAATTGCTCGATATTCACAGGCTGGTTGACGGGGTTGTAGAGATGCTTTCCTATCAAGTTGAGGCGAAGGGGGTTGATATAGCAAGAAAGTACTCATCCTCTGTGCCTGAGGTGATGCTTGACCGGGAAAAGATGAGACAGGTCTTTATGAATATTATAGTGAACGCCATACAGGCAGTCTCTCCCGGTGGGGAGATAATGATAGAAAGCAACTGCAATAAGTCTCCGTCCCGGATTTTCATTTCTGTGCGGGACAACGGCGTGGGTATCCCGGAGGAGATCAGGGGAAGGATATTTGAACCCTTCTTTACAACGAAGGAGCCCGGGGAAGGGACGGGGCTCGGTCTTTCAGTAAGCTATGGTATAGTAAAGGAACACCATGGCGATATTATTGTTGAATCCGAGGTCGGCAGAGGCAGCACCTTTACGGTCTCTCTGCCTATGGAAAGGGGCGTGAGGAGCGGTCATGTCTGAAAAAGTCCTTGTTGTGGATGATAAAAAGGATATGCTTGTATTCCTTGAAAGACTTCTTTCAACTGAACTGAATGTACAGGTGGTGGGGGTGACGAGGGGGAGGGATGCCGTTGGCGCTATATCCGGTGATGGGGTTGATGTGGTGATCACCGACGTGAAGATGCCGGGGAAAGACGGGATCGCCCTGCTCGAGGATCTCAGGAAGATTGACAGCGACCTCATCGTGATCATACTGACAGGATACGGGACGGTGGATCTTGCTGTTGAGGCACTAAAGAAGGGTGCCTATGATTTCCTGACCAAACCGGTAGATAACGAGAGGTTAATCCATACGTTAAAGAGGGCGCTGGAGTACAGGAGGGTTCTTAAAGAGAAGCGTTTTCTCGAAGAACGCGTGAAGTATGCCTCCCTGAAGAGGGAGTTGATTGGTGAGAGTGATGTGATGGCCAACCTTCTTGACAGGATCAGGACCATTGCAGAGACGGGTGAGACCGTCCTGATTACAGGAGAGACCGGGACCGGCAAGGAACTGGCTGCCCGAACGACCCACCGTTTCAGCAGACGATCGAAGGGACCCTTTATCGCTGTGAACTGCCCTGCCATCCCCGAGTCCATCCTCGAAAGTGAACTCTTCGGCTACAGGAAGGGGGCCTTTACCTCTGCCGTCAGCGACAGAAAGGGCCTCTTTGAGGCGGCCGATGGCGGAACGCTCTTCCTCGATGAGATCGGAGATATCCCTCTCTCCGTTCAGAGTAAACTCCTCAGGGTTCTTCAGGAAAAGGAGTTCAAACCCCTTGGGGATACAGCGAGTGTGAAGGTGAATGTAAGGGTCATCGCTTCAACGAACCAGGAGATTGAGAGGAAGATTGAAGATGGCCAGTTCAGAGACGATCTCTATTACAGGTTGAATGTGATTACCGTAAGGATGCCCTCTTTAAATGATCGGGTTGATGATATTCCTCTCCTTGCAGAGCATTTCCTTATAGAGTACGCCCTTGAGTACGGCAAGAGTATAACGGGTTTTTCCCGGGACGCCCTGGATTATCTTAAGGTCAGAGAGTGGAGGGGAAATGTCCGGGAGCTTCAGAATACAATAAAGAGGGCCGTTATCTTTTCAAAAGGGTCCATTATAGACAGGGATGCCTTTGAGGATACAACTCAGTTTGGGCATTTCACCGGTGGTGTCTCCTGTGAAACCATGTCGATGGATTATAAGACGGCTCGAAACAGGGTCCTTGAGCATTTTACCGTGAACTATATCAGGCATCTTCTCAAGAAGACCTCAGGCAATGTGACTCATGCCGCACGGATGGCTGAACTTGAACGGCAGTCAATTCAGCACCTGATGAGAAAGTACGGGATAGATTCGAAAGACTTCCGGTGAGTGCAAGAGGCTTTAAACAGACTGCAATACTGTTTTTGCACATTACTGGCCAACCGATCGTATAGCAAAATCCTGTTGATCTAAAATTTCCTTTTAGATTAGCCACTTCGTGATTAAATTTAATAATCCTTTCAATACCCCTTTCCTGGCATGTCTATTGCTCTTATTTATCCCGGACTAAAATTAAAGAAAGGGGGTGATGTTTGAAGTTTGTTTTTTTTAAAACAATCCTGAAAGGAGGTAAGAATGGCTGATGCAAATGAGGAAAAAAAAGAGGTTTCAGGAACAGGGTCATTAACAGGAGCTGCACTTGAAGTAGATGATGTCCTTGCAGGTGCTGAGCCCTGGGATCCTATCGAGACCAAACTTGTTGCGTGGTCCTTGGTTATTGCTGTCGTTGCCCTGATAATCGGTCTGTTTCTTGTTCCAACCTCAGTCTTACATTGAACCGTTATGATAGATATGGTGATAAGACATGACGGCAGGAACTGGGTAGTGGAGAAGGGGGACCTGAGGCTTGCATCTCCAACGCTGGATGGTATAGATGCCGAGGTCAGGGAATTCGTGAGGAGGGAAGGTCTCGTTAAAAATGGTCAGAAGACCGAGGTGCGGATGCTTTTTGATAACTCTACCATCCCCCAGTGGATCCGCCAGTACGCCCAGCATTATTTTAACAGAGTACTGGTGGTGGAGGGGTGATGAGGATGCCGGAACCGACATAACTCTTTAAAATTTAACGTTTAACCTTAACAAGGGAGGTGTTAATGGCTGACCTAACAAACAGGAAATGGTACACAGGAATGCTGACTCAGGAGGACTGGTGGGCCGTCTGGCTCGGTGTCGGCTTCTTCTTCCTGGGGCTTCTAAATTTAGCGGGGATTGATGTTGTTGGTTTTCTTACTTATCCTACAAAATGGGTTGCTAACGTTCCTGAAGGAGGCAAAGGTGCTATTGGCCATGCCTTTTACGCAATCGGTAAGAAAACCAGTATTACAGCCAAGGGTTTTTATTCGGGTCTTGGATGGTGGAGTATAATTTGGACATATGTTGCATTTACCATTGCTACCTGCATTGGCGCGGCATTCATGAAGTGGAATCTGAAGAGGTTTTTTGTCGGCTGGACAATCATTTATTTTATGACGATCGCCACGTGGTTTGTTGGTCATCATGCCTTCATCGCAGCCAACAAGATCAACATGAATAAGTACGGGCTGAAATTTGCCCTCTCCCTCGGTGGAGGTGGCTCATTTATCCTTGCGTTGATTGTCGGCCTGATAATCGGCAACTTCTTCAAACCCTTTGCGAATTACCTGAGCGAGGCGGCAAAACCGGAATGGTATATCAAGACGGCGATCGTTACACTGGGTGTCAAGCTTGGTTACCTGCCTATCAAACTTGCCGGTTTTTCTCACAAGCTGGGTAAAGAGGCTGCAGGGCTGACGTTTGACCTCTTTGTTGCAGGCGCTGCGGCAACCATAGTGGCCTATATGATATTTTGGCCGATTGTATACCTGATATCAAGAAAGTTGTTCAAACTTCCACGTAAGACGGCCGCTGTTCTTGGCTCCGGAATCTCCATCTGCGGTGTCTCTGCTGCTGTGGCCACAGGTGGTGCAGTGCGTGCTAAACCGGTTGTCTCCATCATGGTATCCGCTCTTGTTGTGGTATGGGCGGTTATAGAGCTTGTTATCCTTCCCGCGTTCTTCACCCATGTATGGCCCGGAACGGCTGATCCGATTGTCGCCGGAGCTGCCATGGGTATGTCGGTCAAGACGGATGGTGCCGACGCTGCCGCCGGAGAGTTGCTGGATGAATTTATGCGTAATAAGATCGAGGTCGAATCAAACGGCGCAATCAAATGGCCAGCCGGTATTATCACTGCAAGTGCTGTTATGACCAAGGTTTGGATTGACATGTTCATCGGGATCTGGGCCTTTGTGCTGGCGTTGGTCTGGGTTTACAAGATAGAACGACGGCCGGGGGAGAAAGTGCCTGCCTCGGAGGTCTGGCACAGATTCCCTAAATTCGTCCTTGGGTACTTCTTCTGCTGGTTCTTCCTGCTTGCCCTGTACTTCGGCCCGGGGCAGGGTGGCGCACCTGAAGCCATGCCTTACCTTAAGACGGTAAAGGCTGGTGCAGTACCGGTTGAAGGACCTATGAGGAAGCTCTTCTTCATGCTGACATTCATGAGTCTCGGTATCATTACGGACTTCAGGAAGCTCGCAGAAGCAAAATTCGGCAAGATGGTCTGGGTCTATTTTATTTCCCTTTTCTTCTTCATAATCCCGATTGCCATGATTATTGCGTACCTCTTCCACCACGGGATGCAGTTGCCGAATATAGCAGGGTTTGTCCAATAGATCGAATATTGTATTATAAAGGCAAGGCCCGTACGGGCCTTGCCTGAAACATTTTTGTTTGTGTAAGGTAAAATATCAGGGTTTGTTATTCAAATTTATGCTATATGTAAGGAGGGTGATATGGAGAAGAAACCCGAGGTAACAGAATCAACAGCAACCCAGTTTATAGTTGTAAAGGACAAATCAGGGAAGGAGTTCATATGCAGGCTGTCAGATCTGAGAGATCCTTCCAGCCTGACCGAGGAAGAGAAGAAGAGATGCTATGAGAATGTTGAGGAGGCAGGTAAGGAGATGTAGCCGGGCCAGGACACCCTGACGGCTTTATTATTCCGTCAGGGTGTCTATTTTCCTCTGGATATATGTATTCTGAATCAATACTGAATCAAGCCGGTCAGAGAGTTCTGAATGAGATACCCTGATTGACGGGCTTACGCCACAAAAACCCTCTGTAATTAGAGTCTGTGTATAAAGTCGAACAGTTGTCGTTATTTTGTCATTCCGGCTTGTCCGGAATCTGTCTTTAAGAAGGATTCCCGACTCGCTTCGCTTGCGGGAATGACAAATGACTGTTATTTATGCACGGACTCTAACAATAGGCGGTATTTTAAAATATGAGTTTGAATAAAAAGGCAAAAGAGAAGGCCGTAAAGGAACTCATAATAAAGGCCGGGTTCCTTAGCTATGTTAGTCTCTTTTCCGTGGTTATCTTTTTTCTGTTACTGATAAGGTTCTATCCTGACCGTGACAGCGAGAGGGTGATATTTCTTTTTGCACTTGCAATGGAGGTCTTTTCATTTATATTCTTCCTGTATATCCGGAGGATAATAGGTGTTCTGAGAGGTAACCCCGATGTCAACGAGATAATAAAACTTGACGGATTCCTTTCTTTCTATTATTATCCCAAGTTTATCTTCAGAAACCGGAAAAAGAAGAATCCCTTTATTGTGCCCGATGATGATGAGGATGATACGTAGGCTTGCGTTTCAGGGAGCGTTTTTATATAAATACGGTTAGTACATAAATGAAGTAAAACACCCCACCTATAAGGAGAACTGTTGCAGGCAGTCTCTTCTTATATGATACATAGCATAAAATAATCCCCCCCATGAAAAGAGCGGAGCCGATAGTGAACAGCTCACGTGTTCCCAATATCCAGTCAGTAAAGAGAAGGCCGATTGATGCAGGTATTGTAGCCTGAAAGACCATTGCACCGGAGAGATTCCCCAATGCTATTGTGTCCTTGCCCTTTAAGGTCCAGGTTATCGAGTTGAATTTCTCAGGCAGCTCCGTAGCTATGGGAGTTATGAGAAGGGAGAGAATCAGAGAGGGTATCCCTGTCTTAAGAGAGAATGCCGTCAGGTACCCGATGAAAAGATTTGCCCCTGTAATGATAAAAAAGAGGCCGACAAGTATCTGCAATGAGATCCATCGGACCCTCCTCGGACAGCCTAAAAAGAGGCCGAAGTGAAAGTTATCCGTATATTCCTCTCCCTCTTCAGCTTCATGTTTCAGTGAGTAAAAAAAGAATATGCCGTAGACAACTATCAGAAGTCCTCCCGTTATATGATTGATCAGAGGATTTTTAATGACGGAAATCAGAAGCAAAAAAGACATGATAACGAGGAAGTACTTCATCTCGAAGGTGAATGCTGATAAGTTAACGTCCATTTCTGCTCTGGGTCGTTTCTTGATGAGTTTACGGATAAAGACCGTTATCCCGAGAAGGAACATAGCAAGGGTGCCGAGCATAAAAGGGGCACCGAGAATAGCGCCTACGGCTATCCCCTCCCTGTGTCCTTTACCGGCAAAGAGGAGCGCAAGTATGGGAATCAGGGTTTCGGGCATGGCGGTCCCAATGGCTGCGAGCAGACTGCCTACGGTTGCATGGGACATATTAAACCTGTCTCCGAAACATTCCACACCGTTCGCAAAGAGTTCACATCCCCCGAGGATTATAATGATCCCGATCCCCAGGCCTGTTATTAGTAAGAGATAGGAATGTGATTCACCTCCGTTGACCGTTCCTGTAAGGAACAGGGAGAGGATAGTTATCAACGTGAGGACTATAAGTAGTATGATATATCTCATTTTTTTCATCAGATCGAGCATGTATAATATACCCTGAATCAAGCAATTTAAACCTGAATCCGGTTGCTTCAAAGCCATGGAGTTAACTTACCGCCGGATGCGGGATTAAATGAAAACATGCTGTCCGGGGGTTATTGTCAGGGCGGAGGTGCCTGAGCGTTTTATTTAACAGACCGGAGGAGATTTTGTGTTGTTGAGGTCACTAAGGCCATATATCTTGAAGGAGTATGGTTCATGGACTGTACTGCTGTTGTCCTATATCGCCGGTCTGAAAATGTCCGGGGAGGCCGCCTTAAGTGCCGTTTTAGGTCTTGTTGCCCTTTCTTTATATGTGAACTCCAAGCAATGTCTTGCTTTATGGTTGAAAAAGAAGGGCCATGGCCCCCATCTTTTTATATTTATTGTGCAGGTGGTTGTTGCTTCCTTAATTATCATTTATCTTACCCTCGGCTCTTTTGTGACACTTGCCCCCTTTGCTCTCGTTCCATTGCTCTATGCCCTTTTCTTTATCTCCGGAAGAGGGCATAAGCTCTATACGGAGGTCATTGGTTTTGCCACCCTCTCCCTTTCCTCTCTTATCGCAAGGTTTCTGACTGCCGGGGAACTGGATATCAGATTGTATGTTGCGGTGGCGGTTTTCTTTGCCGCCGGGGTCTTTAAGGTCAGGGTTCAGCTGAGAAAGGGCGTGAGGGAGCGGTTTATGATGGTAGCATACGTCTTTTTTTCTCTCATTGTTTATTATGTCTGTGGCCTTCCGGTTCTGATTATCCTTCCCCTTTCTGAAAACCTCCTCCATAGCCTTACCCTTTACAGGGTGCCTCTGAAGGTTACCGGATGGATCGAGGTTGCAAAGGGGGTTGCCTTCATCGTATTGTTAAGGAATTTATTTTAACAACAGCAGGTTACCTTATTAATCGACCGTCTTTTCAGTGTTTTTTTCCCGTTTTCCCCCCTTTGTTAAAGAAAGGGCGGAAAAATATAAGAAAATCTTATAAAACGATTTTAATTTTTGTCTTGAAATAAAATTTGACTTTATGTAGTATATTGCGTCTTCCGTCTTCTTGGTGGAATTGCGCGTTAAATAAATCCTAACATGGAGGTAAATAAATGAGAATCGTTCTTCTTGGTGCACCAGGAGCAGGCAAGGGGACCCAGGCTAAGAAACTTATCGACAAGTATGGCATTCCACAGATATCTACCGGAGACATCCTCAGAAAGGCCGTAGCAGACGGTACCCCCCTTGGCACAGAGGCAAAGTCCTATATGAATAAGGGAGAACTTGTTCCCGATTCAGTTGTAATCGGGCTTGTTAAGGAGAGGCTGCAGCAGGATGACTGCAAGAAGGGGTTTATACTTGATGGTTTTCCCAGAAATACAGCTCAGGCTGAGACACTTGACCGTGTTTTGGGTGAGATGGGCGTTCCTCTTCAGATAGCGCTTAGTGTGGATGTGGATCCTGATGTCCTTATGAAGAGGCTCACCGGCAGGCGTACCTGCAGGCAGTGCGGTCAGATGTACAACATCTATTTCAGTCCTCCGGCAAAAGAGGGGATCTGCGATAAATGCGGTGGGGAACTCTATCACAGGGATGACGACAAGGAGGAGACGATCAGGAAAAGACTCGAGGTTTATGAGAACCAGACAGCACCTCTGATAGAGTACTATAAAAACAAGGGTATTCTTAAGAGCGTCAATGGAGTGGGTAATATAGAGGAGATTTTTGCAAATGTCTGTGCTATTCTCGACAGCATAAAGTAGCGCTGAATGTTAAGAGTGAAACGCTCGATAATTATTAATTAAGCATTCAACATTAATAAATTAAGGAGGCTTGAGATGGCGTTAGTTAATCCTCATGGAAAAGAGAAAAAACTGAACCCGCTCCTTCTTGAAGGCGATGAACTGAAGGAGGAGATGGGAAAGGCAAAGGACCTGACACACATAAGGATGACCTCGAGGGAGACCGGAGACCTTATAATGATGGGTATCGGCGGGTTTACTCCCCTTGAAGGTTTTATGGGACATGATGACTGGAAGGGTGTTTGTGATGAGTACAAGATGGCTGATGGGACATTCTGGCCCATTCCTATAACGCTCTCCACCACAAAGGGGCAGGCAAACAGCATCAAGGAAGGCGAAGAGGTAACCCTTGTAGATGAAGACAGTGGTGAGATCATGGGAACGATGAAGATTACCGAAAAATATACAATCGACAAGGAGCATGAGTGTCGACAGGTATTCAAGACCACAGATACCGAACATCCGGGTGTTGCAAAGGTTATGGCCCAGGCAGATGTAAATCTTGCCGGTCCGGTAAAGGTCCTGAGTGAGGGTATCTTCCCCAAAGAGTTCAAGGGGGTCTATATGAGGCCCGATGAGACAAGGAGGGTCTTTGAGGAGAAGGGCTGGACCACAGTTGCAGCATTTCAGACCCGTAACCCCATGCACCGCTCCCATGAATACCTCGCCAAGATCGCAATCGAGATATGTGACGGTGTCTTTATCCACATGCTTCTTGGAAAACTCAAGCCCGGGGACATACCGGCAGATGTAAGGGGCAAGGCCATCGAAACCCTTATTGAAAACTATTTCGTGAAGGACACCATCATGGTTGGTGGTTATCCCCTTGACATGAGATACGCAGGTCCGAGAGAGGCGCTTCTGCATGCCCTATTCAGACAGAATTTTGGATGCAGTCATCTTATTGTCGGTCGTGACCATGCAGGTGTTGGTGACTACTATGGTCCTTTTGATGCCCACCGTATCTTTGACGAGATCCCCAAGGATGCCCTTGAGACACAGCCCCTCAAGATTGACTGGACCTTCTGGTGTAACAAGTGTGACCAGATGGCATCGATGAAGACATGCCCCCATAGCAAGGAGGACAGGCTTATCCTGAGCGGGACCAAGCTGCGTAAGATGCTCTCCGAGGGTGAGGCTGTCTCGGATAAGTTCAGCCGGACCGAGGTGCTGGAGATACTTCGCGCTTACTACGAGGGGTTGACGGAAAAGGTCGAGATCAAGATGCATAAATATGCAGAGGGAATGAAGTAAAGATCAGGGGTTGGTAAATACCAATCCTCAGACCCTAACAACCAATCCCTTATAATTTAAGGAGAGGGGGTGAAAGTTTAGAATCGTTAAATTCAGGCTTTAAGCGTTAAGGTCAATTATTAACTCAACTAAAGTAAGGAGGTATTAAAATGCCAAGTTTTGTAATGACAGAAAAATGTGACGGCTGCAAGGGGCAGGATAAAACTGCTTGCATGTACATATGCCCCAATGACCTGATGATGCTGGACAAGGAGAGGATGAAGGCTTACAATCAGGAGCCTACTTATTGCTGGGAGTGCTACTGTTGTGTAAAGATATGTCCACAGCAGGCTATGGATGTGAGGGGATACCAGGACTTTATGCCCCTCGGCGCTGCATCAACTCCCTTGAGAGGGACAGAGGACATCATGTGGACCATCACTTACAGGGATGGAAGGATCAAGAGGTTTAAGTATGCAACGAGGACTACTCCAGAGGGTTCTATAAAGGCGCTTGAGGGATTTCCTGAGGCAAAGGTAGAAGATTTAAACAATCAATTGCTGTTTTCAGAGCCGGATATGCTGGGAGTAAAAGAACTCCCGACAAAAAAATAAGAAAGGAAATAAGAAAGGAGAGAAGAAATGAAAGAATTTACAACAGAGGTTATTGAAACCGATGTATTGATACTCGGTGGAGGTATGGGTGGCTGCGGCGCTGTAGTTGAGGCTTCATACTGGACAAAGCCACTGGGTTTAAAGGTAACCTGGGTAGACAAGGCTGCTGTTGACAGGAGTGGTCCTGTTGCAATGGGGCTTTCTGCTATTAATACCTATATGGGGTTAGATGGAAAGGTAACACATGATTCCCATCAGCCTGAGGATTTTGTAAAGTATGTGACAAATGACCAGATGGGTCTTACAAGACAGGACATCATCTATGATATCGCAAGGCATGTGGATTCCTCTGTCAAGACTTTCGATAAATGGGGGCTTCCTATATGGAAGGACGAGAATGGGAATTATGCCAAATCAGGCGCATGGCAGGTGGCGATATCAGGCGAGAGCTACAAGATTATCGTGGCAGAGGCGGCAAAGAATGCCATTGCTACCCTCGGTGATAAGGGCCAGCTCATTGAGAGGGTTTATATCACGCACCTTCTGAAGGATGAGAAGGAGTCAAATAGGGTATGTGGTGCAGTAGGCTTCAGCGTAAGGGAAGATAAATTCTATGTGTTTAAGGCAAATGCGGTTTACGATGGTCTGGGCGGCGCTGTCCATGTATTCAGGCCAAGGTCTCAGGGTGAGGGCTTTGGAAGGTCATGGATGCCTCCATTCCTTGGAGGCTCGACTTATGCCACCATTCTCCAGGCAGGTGGCGAGCTTACACAGATGGATGTGCCATTCGTCCCTCCGAGGTTTAAGGACGCATACGGACCTGTCGGGACATTCTTCCTTCTCTTTAAGACACCTGCAACGGATGTTTATGGGGATCCCTATGTATTTGCATATACATCCGAGACAGATAAGTGGGCGCCGTATTCAAAGATAAAGCCCTGTCCAACACCTGTGAGAAACTACGAGATGATACTCGCAACAAAGGCTGGTAAGTCACCACTGTTAATGCATACAGAGAAGGTGACAGAGAGGATAAAGAAGGAGGTAACAGACCCAAAGGAGCAGAAAAAAGCGCTTAAGAAGTATGAGAGCGAATCATGGGAGGACTTCCTTGATATGACTATTGCGGGTGCAACGCTCTGGGCTTCACTGAATATTGACCCATTGGAAAAACCTTCGGAGCTTCAGTTAGGAGATCCTTGCTTTATAGGTTCACATGCTGCATCCTGCGGTGCATGGGCCTGTGGTGCTCCTGACCTTATGCCAAAAGAATATGCTGATGCATTCCCTGAGCAGTATAACTTTATGACCACTGTCAATGGTCTATTTACAGCAGGTTGCGGCATAGGTGCAAGCGCGCATAAGTTCTCAAGTGGCTCACATGTATCGGGAAGGATTGCAGCAAAGGCAGCAGTGAAGTATGCCTATGATCACAAGGGCTACACGCCGACTGTATCTGATGATACGATAAAGAAACTCACTGAGATAGTTTTTAAACCTGTTGCCCTCTATGAGGAAAAGAAGACATATACAACAAGCCCGGATGTAAATCCTAACTATATCTCAGCGCATAATTTCCTATTCAGGCTGCAGAAGATAATGGGTGAATATGCAGGCAGTTGGGAGACAAATTATGAGACAACCGACAAGATGCTTGAGACAGCTCTCTGGAAATTGGGTTTACTAGAAGAGGATGTAGAGAAGCTCGGTGTTAATCTTGAGAAGAACAATCATGAGCTGATGAGGGCCTGGGAGGCTGTTCACAGGATGTGGGTCGGCATGGCATGTGTAAGGACAAGACTCGCGAGAAAAGAGTCAAGATGGCCTGGATATTACCACAAGTTAGATTACCCGGATCTGGATGAAGGCAACAAACACTTCATAAATATCAAGTATGATGCGGATAAAAAGGAATGGAAGACGATTGAAAGGCCGATGATTCCTATCGTTTAATAAGATAGTAGGTCATGAGATGATGTATGAGGGGGTGACCTTTCAGGTCACCCCCATAGATTTATTAGATAGACCTAACAAGTGTCATTCCGACTCGTTCGGGATCCTTCTTAAAACAAGGAACGATTCCAGACAAGCTGGAATGACAAGACAAGCGGGAATGAAGACCATTGGAAAGGAATTCGCTATGAATGAAGAATATACCGAAGAACAACAAATCTCTCTAAATGACAGATTCAAATTCTCATGTCATAAAGGGCTTTCCTGTTTTAATACATGCTGTAATGATGTAAACATCTTTCTCACACCTTATGATGTCCTGAGAATGAGAAAAACTACATGGATGCCTTCTGGAGAGTTCTTAAAAAGATATACCGTAGCGCTTTTAGGAGATGAGGGAATACCTCTGGTAGTGCTTAAGATGATGGAGGATGAAAATAAAAGCTGCCCTTTTGTCTCCCCGGATGGATGCAGCATATATAAGCACAGGCCATGGTCATGCAGGATGTATCCCATATTCCCGGCTTCCTCGAAGGAGGAAGAATTTCTGATAAAGAAGGATCTTTCATGCCTTGGATTTTCTGCCGAAGGCAGATCCGCCTCTGGAGGAAAAGATGGAAGACAATGGACAACACCGGAGTGGAAGAAAGATCAGGGGATCGATATCTATGATAAAATGAATGAATTATATAAGGAGATCACCTTCCATGATTATTTTCAGAAGGGGAATAAGCTTGATTCTGGAAGGGCGAAGTTGCTCTATAAGGCTTGTTACGACCTGAATGAGTTTAAGAGATTTCTTTTTGAAACTAATTTTTTTGATATCTATGATGTGGACAATGAGGTTATAGAAAAGATAAAGAAAGACGAAGAAGAACTTTTAAGTTTTGGCTATAGATGGGTGAGATTCAATCTATTTAACGAGGATACCTTTAAACTAAAAGATAAGGCAATGGATAAGCTCCTGCAGTCGGGAGGGAAAGGGTTACCCCATGTTTCTGAGTAGAAGGCTTGTTGAACCTATTAAGCGCACACTGAATTCCAAATTCAAATTCGGGTGTTATAAGGGTATCGTCTGTTTTAGTAAATGCTGTAGTCGTGCAGATGTGCTTCTTACACCTTATGACATCGTAAGGATGAAAAATAGATTGGGAATTACTTCAGGAGAGTTACTTGATAGATACACATACACCCATATTGATGAAAAGTCCTCACATCCTTACGCAGCGCTTAAGATGATAGATGATGGAGGGGAATGTCCCTTTGTTACAGATGAAGGCTGTAGTATCTATGAAGACCGTCCTTCCAACTGTAGATATTATCCCATTGGCCAGGGTCTCATGATAATGGGCTCAGAGAAAGGGGCGGTAAATGAAGAGTTCTACTTTTTTATAAAAGACCCCAATTGCCTCGGTTATCAGGAGGAAAAGGAGTGGACGATAGAGACATGGAGGATTGACCAGGGGGTTGACCTTTATGATGAGATGAACAAGGAGTGGAAAGATATTCAGTTAAGGAGAAATGTCTCCGGGCAGCCCCAGCTCGACTCGAAGAAGCAGGGCATGCTTTACATGGCAAGTTATGATATAGATAGGTTCAAGAAATTTATCTTTGAGAGCAATTTTTTTGATCTCTTTGATATTGATAAAGAAGAGGTCGAGAAGATGAAGACTGACGAGATAGCGCTGATGAAATTCGGATTCAAATACCTGAAATATATCCTGATGCTTGAAGAGACATTAAAGGTGAAGGAAGGGTATAAAAAGAAGGCAGTATAAGTATGAATGGTGTTGAAAAAAAACTTATCGACTTTATAACAGGGCAGAAGGTTGTTGACACAACTGATGAAAGGGTAAGGCAGGGGATAGAGCGGTTTCTAATTGAAGAGAAGGGTTATTCAAAAGATGATATAGAGGTTGACAGGGGATTTGACATCGTTATAGACGAAAAAATAAACAGGGCAAAGGTTGACCTTGTTATAAGTGTTGAAGGAAAGAGATTCATGATTATAAAATGTTCTCGTGGTTCATTGTCTTCATGGGAAAGGGAGGTCTTATCCTGTGCAAGAATCTTTGATATTTATGTAATCCCCGTTGCTGTTATAACTGATGGAGAGGATGCGGAGATTCTGGACCCGGTAACTGGTAAAGCAATCGGTTACGGTTTAGTGGAGATACCTTCAAGGCATGAGGCCCTTGAGGCTATCAAGAGGATTGAATTTAAAGAACTCCCCGATGATAAAAGAGAGAAGGAAAAGAGGGTATTCCTGGCATTTGAATCAATCAAATCAGAAGAATGTGGTTTTCGTCCAGCACCCTGAGAATACCCCGCACTTCCGAGAAGTGTCGGGGAATACCCTGTGGTCAAGGAGGTTGGATTTATTAAATTTATTAGTTTATTTAAAAGTTTAGGTTGATACATATATATCGTATATTGATAAACTTTAAAGTTTAAAGTTTATGGGGAATAATAATATTTATGGAGGAAATAACATGGCATTGGAAAAGACAAAAAACATAATGGTTGTAGGTGGAGGAATAAGTGGAATAACCACCGCGGTGGAAGCAGCCGAGGTTGGGTATGAGGTCACGCTTATTGAGAAGAATCCCTATCTTGGTGGCAGGGTAACACAGCTTAATAAGTATTTCCCGAAATTATGCCCGCCTAATTGCGGACTTGAGATAAATTATAGAAGAATCAAGAACAATCCGAGGGTTAAAATTTACACCTTAGCAGAAGTAGAAAAGCTCTCTGGTTCAGAAGGAAACTTTGATGTAACAGTGAAGCTTAATCCTCGCTTTGTGAATGAAAGGTGTACTGCCTGCGGGGAGTGTGTTAAGGCATGTCCTGTAGAAAGACCAAATGATTTCAATTTTGGTATGAATAAGACAAAGGCTATCTATCTCCCTCATGAGTTTGCCTTTCCATTGAGATATGTTATTGATGACAAATATTGCACTAAAGAGAAATGTACCAAATGTTTAGATGCTTGCACATATAACGCTATTGACCTGAATATGAAGCCTGAGAGTATTTCTTTAAAAACAGGCTCTATTGTCTGGGCCACCGGTTGGAAGCCTTATGATGCCGCGAAGATTGATAATCTTGGATTCGGGAA
Source organism: bacterium BMS3Abin08 (assembly GCA_002897935.1). Lineage (NCBI taxonomy): Bacteria > bacterium BMS3Abin08. Next base: position 41,170 of record BDTA01000058.1, on the reverse strand, counting down.
ATATCAAAACGTCGTAACAAATATGATGATGGAGAGACTGGCCTCTCAAAATGGCCCTACTAATGGTAAAATCCTTCGACCCTCCGATGGAAAGGAGCCCTTAAGGGTGGCCTTTGTCCAGTGCGCCGGTTCCCGCGATGAGAACCATCTTCCTTACTGTTCTTACATTTGCTGCCTGGCCTCTATGAAGGAGGCGACCTATGTGCGGGAGCAATATCCTAAGGCACAGATATTTGTATTTTATATTGACATTCGTTCGCCTGGAACGAGATATGAAAGGTTTTATAAAAAGATTCAGCAGGATGAAAATATAAACTTTATTAAAGGTAAGGTTGCAAAGATTGAGGAAGACCCTGCTACAAAGGATCTTACAGTTACCGCAGAAGATACGCTTATAGGGGATAAGATTTGTGAAAAGGTTAACCTTGTTGTACTTGCCACCGGTATGGCTCCAAGCACGCAAGAATGCAAAATCCCCTCAAGCGTATCTTGTGATACTGATGGTTTTGTCCTATCAAATACCGGTATGCCCGGAGTGTATGCTGCTGGTTGCGCTATAAAGCCGATTGATGTCTACTCATCTGCCCAGACTGCTGCAGCAGCAGCCCTTAAGTCAATTCAATCTTTGGTGAGGAGGTAAATCATGGAGAAAAAGATAGGACTATATATCTGTACAGATTGTGAAATAGGGAATGCCATCAACCTAGACGAATTAGCAAAGGTTGCTGCCGAAATGAAGGTCCCTCTTGTCAAGACCCATCCATCGCTGTGTCAGAAGGAAGGTGTGGAATTCATAAAAAAAGATATGGCTCAAGAAGGCGTTAATGCAGTTATAATTGCCGCCTGTTCGCTACGCGTAAATTATGATGTCTTTGATCTCGGTATCCCGCTTGTGGAAAGGGTAAATTTAAGGGAAGGGGTTGTCTGGTCTCACCCACCTAATGATGAAGATACACAGATGATGGCTGAAGACTATATTAGAATGGGCATTCTTAAGATGCAGAAGATGGAGGCACCAGAACCCTATAAGGTAGAGGAGCCCTCTAAGAATGTTCTGATTGTTGGCGGCGGACTGGCTGGAATCACTGCTGCCAATGAGGCAGCTAAGGCAGGTTATGATGTCTTCTTAGTAGAAAAGAACGAATCCCTCGGCGGATGGATGTCCAAAATTTACAAACAACCTCCTACGAAGCCTCCTTATGCAGAGATGGAAGAGCCGGTAATTAATAACCTAATCAAAGAGATTCAACAGAATCCAAAGGTTAAGATTTATACATCTTCATTAATTGAGAAGATAGATGGCGCCCCGGGTTTGTATGATGTCACTGTCAAACGAAATGGAGGCGCTGAGACATTTAGAGTTGGCGCTATAGTTGAGGCTGCCGGTACAGTGCCTTATGATGCAACAAAAATTACCAATCTCGGTTTTGGGAAATATCCCAATGTAATAACGAACTATATGATGGAGGATATGGCTGCAAAAGGGAAAATGGTGCGTCCCTCTGATGGCAAGCCTGTCAAAAGCGTTGCCTTCATCCAGTGCGCCGGGCAAAGGGATGAGAATCATCTGCCTTATTGTTCAGCAACCTGCTGTGTCGAGTCTCTCAAGCAGGCAAAATACATAAGGCTTCAGGACCCTGATTCAAAGGCTTACATATTTTATAAAGACATGAGGACACCCGGTCATTATGAATATTTTTATAAGAGTATGCAGAATGACCCAGGGGTATTCCTGACAAAAGGAGATGTTATAGGCATTACAGAGGATGAAAATAAGGACCTTGTGGTAGAAGTAGAAAATACCCTCCTTGGTGAAAAAATCAGTGTGAATGCTGACCTTGTTGTTCTTGCCACGGGTATGGTTCCTGTAACCGCATTGGGAGAGGAAGTACTTCCACCAGGAGTAAAACCAGGGGATGAGTTCATTCCATATGTTATGATTGAAACAGACATCTTAAATCTCGAATACAGACAGGGAGGAGAGGTGCCGGTTCTCATTAATGGTTATCCTGATTCCAACTTCATCTGTTTCCCATATGAAACCCGAAGAACAGGTGTTTACGCTGCCGGTTCTGTAAGGGCTCCTATGGATATTCCTTCAACCGTAACAGACGCCACAGGCGCAGCACTTAAGGCAATCCAGTGTGTTGAATTAACATCAAGGGGAGAGGCAGTGCATCCGAGGGTCGGAGATACATCCTATATAGATATCTTTCTGCAAAAATGCACTCAGTGCAAAAGATGCACGGAGGAATGTCCCTTCGGGGCAATCAATGAGGATGAAAAGGCAAACCCGCTTTATAACCCGACGCGATGCAGGAGATGCGGGATCTGTATGGGTGCATGTCCTGAGAGAATCATGTCCTTTAAGAATTATTCAGTTGATATGATCGGAAATATGGTAAAAAATATAGAGGTTCCTGAAGAAGAGGAGGAAAAGCCGAGGATAATAGTTTTTGCCTGTGAAAATGATGCCTATCCGGCGCTGGACATGGTTGGACTTAACAGACTCCAGTATAATTCTTTCGTTAGGGTAATACCTCTGAGATGTGCAGGCTCAATGAACCTGGTATGGGTGGCTGATGCCCTTTCAAAGGGTATTGACGGTATACTCATTCTGGGATGTCAATATGGCGATGATTACCAGTGCCATATGGCTACAGGAAGCCACCTGGCGAAAATCAGATTGTCAAAGGTTTCAGAAACACTTGACAGACTAAAGCTCGAGTCTGGAAGGGTCCAGATGGAACAGGTATCTATCTCCGAATATTACAAAATACCGCGGATATTAGATGAGTTTTTGGAAAGATTGGAGGGGTTCGGCCCTAACCCGTATAAGGGATTCTAAATAAAAAATTCAAAAATTAGAATTGAGGAAATTTTTTAATTAAAATAAATTCCATAATTTTGACAGTCTCGTAAAAAATCAGAAATACCCTATTCTGTCATTCTGAATCCCGAATTAACTTCGGGAAAGCTATATAAATCAAGAAGTTATGAGACCCTGAAACAAGTTCAGGGTGACAATCAGGACTTTTTACGAGTGCATCAATTTTGCATTTTGATATTTGAATTTTAAATGAGGAGGAGTAAATGACGGAAAAGATTATTAAACCTGATTTAGAATTTGTTAAGAAAATAATGAATTCAGGAGGCGAGTCTCTGAAGAAGTGTTATCAGTGCGCCACATGTTCCGTGGTTTGCCCGATTTCGCCCGATGATAACCCCTTTCCGAGAAAGCAGATGATTATGGCCCAGTGGGGTCTGAAGGATGAACTGTTTTCCAGCCCCGACATATGGACATGTCATAACTGTAATGACTGCTCGAAATACTGCCCGAGAGGAGCAAGCCCCGGTGATGTCCTGGGTGCCTTGAGGCAGGGTGTTATCAAGGATAATGCATTCCCCAGGGTTATGGGGAATCTGGTGACGAATCCCGGGTTGACCATCCTGTCTCTTGTGATCCCCTTTGTGTTTTTCCTTGTGATTCTTGGTCTGACCGGCCATCTCCAAATCCCTGAGGGGAGGATAGTCTATTCCCATTTTTTTCCCATCCCCTATATTGAGATCCTTTTTTTGGCGGCCGTGGGACTTGCAAGTATCGGCTATGCGGTGAGTCTCAACAGGTTTTGGCAAAACCTCAATGAGGGAACCGAAACCCCCTATCTGAAGACATTCGGTCCCGCATTTATAGATACCGTCAAGGAATTCCTGTTCCACAAGAAATTCGAGAAATGTGAGGCAAATGCCGACAGGAAAAATGGCCATATGCTTGTGTTTTATGGTTTTGTGGGACTCTTTATCACCACTCTCTGGATAACGGTTTACTACTATGCCTTCAATCGTCATTCACCTATATCACTTGCCGATCCCATGAAGTGGCTCGGGAATCTCAGCGCCTTATCGCTTCTTGTCGGGATTCTCTTGATTGTAGCCAACAGATTGAAGGACAAGGGTATCAACTCCAAGACATCCTCATTCGACTGGACCTTTATAGTCATGGTGCTGTTGATTGCCATTACAGGGCTGCTGACAGAGCTGATAAGACTCGCTGATATGGCATCACTTGCGTATCCAATGTACCTCATTCACCTGACTTTTGTTTTCTATATCATAGTGTACTTTCCCTATTCCAAGCTTGCTCACATGGGATACAGGACACTTGCCATAACATTCGCCAAAATGAGAAACTGGGACGTGCAATAGTATGCAGGCACAGGATATCCTGAAGGAGTACATTTCCGACGGGTATATTCAGTCAGGATACATAAGAGATTAATAGAGATAGTTGTTCAGATAAAAAGTTAAGGCATTTTGCCGGAATATATTAAAATCCTTAATATATTAAAAATCTCTAAGGAGGTATGATTGATGGAAGGTTTAACTAATTTTGCTCCCCTGTTCGGTGCCGCTGGAGTGATTATAGCACTGTTCCTGCTTGCAGCAGTTGCCAAGAAGCCTGCCGGTAACGAGGTCATGCGGGAGATAGGGGCAATGATACACGAAGGTGCAATGACCTACCTCAAGAGGCAGTATTCGATCCTTTCTATCTTTGTGGTCATCGTCTTCATTGCCATGTATCTTTATCTCGGGCTTCCTTCAGCCGTTGCATTCCTATCAGGCGCTCTATGCTCAATAGCAGCCGGATACCTTGGTATGAACGCCGCCACAAGGGCGAATACCAGAACTGCTGAGGCTGCCAACAGATATAAGCCTGATACGGCAAAGGCACTCTCTGTCGCCTTCAATGGTGGCGCAGTTATGGGACTTTCAGTGGCTGGAGTCGGTCTCATTGGAGTGGGTATATTTTATTATCTGTATGCCCGCAACCCCCAGACTGCATTTGTCATTAATGCCTTTGGTATGGGTGCATCATCTATAGCGCTGTTTATGCGTGTCGGTGGTGGTATCTATACAAAGGCTGCTGATGTTGGTGCCGACCTTGTTGGTAAGCTTGAGGCGGGTATTCCGGAGGACGACCCCCGTAACCCCGGTGTTATTGCGGACAATGTGGGTGACAATGTGGGTGATGTTGCAGGTATGGGTGCCGACCTCTTTGAATCTTATGTGAATTCCATAATTGCAACCATTGCTATAGGGGCTACCGCGGGATTGGTAGCAGGTTCAAAGGTTGCCGGTCTCGGGTCTGCACTACATCTGATGGCCCTTCCCGTACTCCTTGCAGTGGTGGGTATTGTCGCCTCTGTGCTCGGTATCGTCGCAATGAGGATACTTGAGAAGATGGACCCTGCAGCAGCCCTCAGATACTCAACATTTATAGCTGCCGCTATATTCCTTGTCATCTCATATTTTGCAGTCTCGTCCATGGATGTAAATAATGGTGTCTTCTGGGCAGTCGTGGCAGGTTGTTTCGGTGGAATAGTTATCGGTCTTCTCACCGAATATTATACCTCCGGCAAGCCTATCAGGAGAATAGCAGAAGCAAGTCTGACAGGGGCTGGAACAAATATTATCACAGGTCTTGCTGTCGGGTTTGGGAGTACGGCACTTCCTGTGCTTGGTATCTGTGCTGCGATCTATGTGGCTGACCTGGTTGCAGGACTCTATGGTATCGGTATCGCTGCAGTCGGCATGCTGGGTACCATAGGTATCACCATGAGTGTTGATGCCTATGGTCCTATTGCAGATAATGCCGGTGGTATCTCCGAGATGGCCGGGCTTGGCGAGGATACAAGAGAGATAACCGATAGCCTTGATGCACTTGGTAACACTACTGCAGCTATCGGAAAGGGTTTTGCTATAGGTTCTGCAGCCCTCACCGCCCTTGCCCTTTTCTCAGCTTATACACAGAGTGTAAATGCAAAAAGAGCGGCCGAGGGGATGCAACACCTGACCATTATCCTTACAGACCCACTGGTTGTGATAGGGCTACTCATAGGTGCGGTCTTACCGTTCTTTATTGCCGCCCTCACCATGACTGCTGTGGGAAGGGCAGCCTTCAAGATGGTGAATGAGATAAGACGTCAGTTTAAAGAGATCCCGGGGCTTCTCGAAGGAAAGCCCGGCGTGAAGCCGGACTCCAAGAAATGTGTTGATATCAGCACAACAGCCGCCCTTAAAGAGATGATAGTGCCTGGGCTGACTGCAGTTATAAGCCCTGTCGTGATAGGTTTTGTCCTAGGGCCGGCAGCCCTTGGAGGTATGCTTGCCGGAGCTACAGCGACAGGTGTGATGCTTGCCCTGATGATGTCCAATGGTGGTGGCGCATGGGACAACGCCAAGAAGTATATTGAGAAGGGGAATCTCGGAGGTAAGGGATCGGATGCCCATAAGGCTGCGGTTGTTGGGGACACTGTTGGAGATCCATTCAAGGACACTTCCGGTCCTTCAATGAATATACTTATCAAACTTATGAGTGTTGTATCTCTCGTTATTGCTCCTCTGATCGCTTTACTGTAAAACGTAACCGGTGAAATATAACATAGGAGAGGAAGGGGAAACGTCCGGTTTCCCCTTCCTCTTTTTCTAAGGGCGCCGGGAATTTTGTCAAGCTCTCCGACCAAAGGCCGGAGCTTGCCAATGGCATACCTTACAGCTTAGCAATGTAAGGTTTTGATGTTTTATCTTTATATTTGCCTCCAGCACTTCGGTGCTTTCGGCAAAGAACATTGTAAGGAAAATTTATTAATTACATTCCTTGCCTTCATCCCCGGACCAAAGGTCGGGCTTTCGGCAAGGTTCAATTGTAATCTCCGCTCAAGAGATAGCCTCTTACCTGCATTGTTTTCCCTTAAATAGTTCCTGTTGCGGAAAAACGAAAATCCAAAAACTGTCATTCTGAATTTGTTTCAGAATCTAATAATAACAAGAGTTGCGAGACCCTGAAATAAATTCAGGGTGACAATTAAAACTTCAGCAACAGGAACTAATTAGAGTCTGTGTATAAAGTCGAACAGTTGTCGTTATTCTGTCATTCCGGCTTGTCCGGAATCGTTCTTTGAGAAGGATTCCCGACTCCCGAATGCGTTCGGGATTGCGGGAATGACAAGTGACTGTAATTTACACAGACACTAAGTAGAGACTGTGTATAAACTCAATTCTTCTATCTGTCATTCCGGCAGTCATTAAGCCGGAATCCAGTCTTTTCAATAAGTTCTGGATATCCCGAAAGCGTTCGGGACATGACAGAAATAAAAAACGGCAGTTTATACACAGACTCTAATTAGTGTCTGTGTATAAACTCATCTATTCCGTCATTCCGCACTTGATGCGGAATCCAGAACCGCTTGATTTTACTGGATTCCCGTTTTCACGGGAATGACAACAACACAGTTTATACACAGACTCTAATTACGGTCGTTTTTGTCATCCTGAATCCCGAATCAAGTTCCTCCCCTCCATTCTCCCGAATCTGAGGCTCTCCCGTGTTTTTTCATAAATGTGCTGAAATATCTTCCGTATTGTGATAGAATATAAATATAGGAGATATAAATATAGGAGGAAATGGAAATCGCTTCAGTTTTTGGAAATACAGCAGGTCTTAAAAAACAGGATATCAAAACCCTCGAAAGGCTATACAGACGCCGTATCCCGCCTGAAAAAGTCTTTACCCAGGAGATTGTAAGATTCATATCTGATTTGTCTCTCCATATTAACCGTCAAGTGGCAATCCTTGTGAACCGTGCCGGCGTGGTTACCCATGTAATAATCGGTGACTCCAGGGGGATCTTTATCCCTGATCTGTCGGCCTTTCCCCTCGGCAAAAAGGCATTGAGGGGGCTGAGACTGATCCATACCCATCTTTCCAATGAGCCCCTGAATCTTGATGATATGACAGACCTTGCCCTGTTGAGGTTCGATATCATCATAGCCGTGGGGATTAAGGATTCTTTACCGCACACTGTTTATGCGGCTTATCTCCTTCCCGAGAGCAGTGAGAGACCTTACGAGATAATGGAGCCGGCCAGGGTATACAGTTTCCATCTCGACTTTCAGGCCTTTATCAGATCAGTCGAGGAGGAGATGGACCGTTTAAGGTATATCTCTCCCGATGACAAGAGGGAGAGGGCGATCCTGATTAGTGTTTCAAACAAACCCAGGCATGAACAGGAGGAATCAATTGCAGAGCTGAACGAGCTTGCCGGGTCCGCTGATGTGGTGGTTCTCGGTAGTGTTGTTCAGAGAATTAAGGTGGTGAATCCCAGGCTGCTGATGGGGATGGGAAGGCTCAGGGAACTGATAATAGAGGCCCTTTCAAAGGGCGCAACCCTCCTGATTTTTAACCAGAACCTTACACCATCACAGATGAAGGCGATAGCCGAACTGACGGAACTTAAGGTTATAGACAGGACACAACTGATACTGGATATATTTGCAAAGAGGGCACATACAGGGGATGGTAAGGTTCAGGTTGAGCTGGCACAGTTGAAATACAGGCTCCCGAGGCTCACGGGAAAGGGAACGGCAATGAGCCGTCTTACAGGTGGAATAGGTGGCAGGGGGCCTGGTGAGATGAAGCTGGAGATAGACAGAAGGCGTGTCCGTGACAGGATCCACCTCCTTGAACGGGAGTTGAAGAAACTCTCCAAGGCAAGGTATCAGAGAAAAAGAAGAAGGGTGCAGAGGGGGATACCCATTGTTTCTATTGTAGGATACACCAATGCGGGCAAGTCCACCCTGCTTAACAACCTCACGGAAAGCGGTACCTTTACGGAGAAGAGGATGTTTGCTACCCTTGATACTGCAAGCAGAAGGCTCCGTTTCCCGAGGGAGAGGGAGATTATCATAACAGACACGGTTGGTTTCATCAGGGACCTGCCGAAAGACCTGATGTCCGCCTTTAAATCAACCCTTGAAGAACTTGATGATGCAGATCTTTTAATTCAACTGGTGGATGCATCCAATCCAGGGTTTGAACTGCATATTCAATCGGTTGAGCGGACCCTTAGGGAGCTTGGCCTCTCCGACAAGGAAAGGCTCCTTGTATTTAACAAGATAGACAAACTGCCGCCCGAGGAGGCAGGGCATATAGCCGTGCTTTACAGTGCTGTATCCATCTCCGCGCTTGACAGGAATACCTTTCCACCACTGCTGAGCGCTATAGAAGAGAGGCTCTGGAGTGAAAAACCGGCCGGAATGGTTGTATAATAAAGACCGAACCACAGAGACACTGAGTTTTGATAAAACCTGAATTAAATGATTTTGAACACCTCTCCCCAATGCTCTCCCATTAGGGGATGGGGACTTCTCAAAAATTCCCTCTCCACCTTGATGGAGGAGGGCAGGGGTGACATAACCGCTAATTCCGCAATCCTCTCATTTTTTCTGAAGAATCGCTTAGTTCAGGCAAAACAACCGGTATTTGCTCAATGTGCCGGAGTATTTGAGGTTTTAAAATTTACAATGCACCTTACCGAAAGCCCCGATCTTTGGTCGGGGATGAAGGCAAGGAATGTAAGCAGAGTCTGTGTAAACTACGGTTATTTGTCATTCCCGCAAGTGAAGCGCGTCGGGAATCCTTCTTAAAGACAGATTCCGGACAAGCCGGAATGACAGAAAAACTAATGCTATGCGCTTTGCGCTTTGAATAATTTCCCGAATGCTTTCGGGGAATGACGGAGTAACGGCAACTGTTCGAGTTTATACACGGACTCTAATTAATCAAATTTCCTTACAATGTTCTTTGCCGAAAGCACCGAAGTGCCGGAGGCAAATATAAAGATAAAATATCAAAACCTTACATTGCTATGCTGTAAGGCATGCCATCGGCAAGCTCCGGCCTTCGGCCGGAGAGCTTGACGCAGGAGTAAGACATGGAATTCAGACCTAAGTGGATAGCATGGGAAATTACAAGAAGATGTAACCTCAGGTGCGTTCACTGCCGATCTGCATCCGAGGCCGTGGTGAAGGGGCACCCTGATTTTCCGACAGAGGATGCATACCGGGTCATTGATGACATTGCAAGTTACGCAAAGCCTGTAGTTGTGCTTTCAGGTGGAGAGCCGTTGATGAGAAAAGACGTCTTTGATATTGCCGGATACGGCACTGATAAGGGGCTCAGGATGTGTATGGCGACGAACGGTCTGCTTGTTGATGACGAAAGATGTGAGAGGATAAAGGAATCGGGCATAAAGATAGTCTCCTTGAGCCTTGACGGATCAACCGCAGATGTTCATGATGACTTCCGTAAGCAGAGGGGTGCCTTTGAGGGTACCATCAGGGCTGCCGGGCTCTTCAGAAAACATGGGATAGAGTTTATTATAAATTCTTCCTTTACGAAGAGGAACCAGGAGGAGATCCCGCGGGTCTACCGTCTGGCAAAGGAACTTGGCGCCACTGCATGGTATATGTTCATGATTGTTCCTACAGGCAGGGGTGAGGAGATTATGAACGAACTTATCTCAAAGGAGGATTATGAGGAGATCCTCGAGTGGCACTATCAGATGGAAAAACTCGAAAAGGAGATGCTTGTAAGACCTACCTGCGCCCCTCACTACTACAGAATAGTGCTTCAGCAATCGAGGCATGAGGGTGAGGCGTTTGAGAGGAGATCTCTTAAGTTCTCCACAGGTGGTGCAAAGGGTTGTATTGCCGGACAGTTGATATGTCTTATTGATGTTGACGGGGATGTGCTTCCCTGCAGTTACTTTCCAAAGTCGGCGGGGAACGTCTTTGAGCAGCCCTTCAAGGACATATGGGAGAACTCGGAGCTCTTCAGGGAACTCCGTGACTTCAAGAGTTACAAGGGACGCTGCGGCTCCTGTGAGTACATAAATGTCTGTGGCGGCTGTCGGGCAAGGGCGTATGCAGTTACCGGAGACTTCCTGGATGAGGAGCCTTTCTGCGGCTATATGCCTAAGAAACACAGATTGGCACAGATGGAGAAAAGCACAGATGATCGCAGATGAGAAACGCAAATGATCGCAGAAAAGACACAGATGGGCACATATAAAGAAACAGAATATATTTATAAAGATTTAACCTACAAAATCATAGGGGTTCTTTATGAAATTCATAAAGAATTGGGTAGTGTACATAAAGAAATTATTTATCATAAGGCAATTACTATAGAATTAATTGAAAAAGGAATTCCTTTTGTAGAAGAAAAAACCATAGATGTTAAATACAAGGGAAAGAAAGTGGGGGTATACAGACCTGATTTCATTATAGATGAAAAAGTTATATTAGAAGTTAAAGTGGCACCGGCTATTACAAAAGCTATGAGAGACCAAGTCTATTATTATGTGAAAGGCACAAAGTATAAACTTGTATTGCTGGCTAATTTTGGAACAAGTAAACTTGGGGTAAAAAGGCTTATTTACACTGATAAATAACACAGATAGAAAAAATACAGATTAGCACAGTATCTGCGGTCATCTGCGCTTGTATCAGTGATCATCTGTGTTTAGTAAGGAGGTTTTTATGAACGATACTTTTCTCAGGGCATGCAGAGGTGAAGCCGTGGAGTACACCCCTGTATGGATAATGCGTCAGGCAGGCAGGTACCTGCCTGAATACCGGGAGGTGAGGCGGAGGGTGGACTTTCTTACCCTGTGTAAGACCCCTGAGCTTGCTGCTGAGGTGACACTTCAGCCGGTGGATATCCTCGGTGTTGATGCGGCTATACTCTTTTCCGACATCCTGATCCCTGTTGAGGCGATGGGTATGAAGCTCCGTTTTCTCGAAAAAAAGGGGCCGGTCCTGAGCAAGCCTGTAAGGAAACAGAGAGATCTTGACCATCTGGTGGTAATAGATCCGAAAAAAGACGTCCCCTTTGTACTTGAAACAATAAGGATCCTGAGAAGGAAACTCAGAAGGAAGATCCCGCTCATTGGTTTCTCCGGGGCGCCGTTTACCCTTGCCACATACATGATCGAGGGTGGTAGTTCAAAGAACTTTCTGAATACAAAGACCGTGATGTTCAGCACTCCCGGGATGTTTCATTCCCTTATGGAGAGGATTACCGAGACGACAATCAACTATCTTGCCGCCCAGATAAAGGCCGGCGCCCAGGCGATTCAGGTCTTTGACTCCTGGGCAGGTGCACTTGCCCCGGATGACTACAGGCTGTTTTCCCTTCCCTATGTGAAGAGGACCATCAGTGCATTAAAACCACTTGGTGTCCCTGTAATATACTTCGTCAATAACTGTGGCGGCCTGCTTGAGATGGCCGGGACTTCCGGGGCGGATGTCATCGGCATTGACTGGAGGGTTGATATTGGAAAGGCGATTACCAGGCTGGGGAAGGGTGTGTCCATTCAGGGAAACCTTGACCCCTGTGCACTCTTTTCGGACAGAGATACACTGAAAAGCAAGGTTGGGGATATTCTGAAAAAAGGAAGCCGTGCCCGTGGTCACATCTTTAACCTCGGTCATGGTATACTGCCACAGACATCACCGGAGATGGCAAAGACCCTTGTGAATTTGGTCCATGACCAGAGCAGGAGATAAACAGGAGACCATGAGCCTGTACTGGTGTTGTTCTATCCCCACATCGAGTGTGGGCCGGAGCCTGCCCTGAATTCATTTCAGGTATGACGCTGTAGTGTATAAACTCAAATTCCATATCTGTCATTCCAGCAGTCCTTAAGCAGAAATCCGGAGTTTTCAGTTGTCGTTTTTCCGTCATTCCGGCTTGTCCGGAATCGTTCTTTAAGAAGGATTCCCGACATGCTTCGCTTGCGGGAATGACAAATGACTGTAATTTATACACAGACACTAACTAATGGAAAACAGAAAACAGATCCTCAGCTGGTGCCTCTATGATTTTGCCAACTCTTCTTATTCTTCCGTAATAGCCGCTGTCATATTCCCTGTCTATTTTGTTAAGGGTATTGCCCCCGATCCTTTAGTGGGAGACCTCTGGTGGGGAAGGGCGATATCTCTGAGCATGGCTTTCGTTGCGGTAACTTCTCCTTTTGTGGGAGGGCTCGCAGACAATGCAGGGAAGAGAAAGGCGATGCTCTTCTTCTATACCCTTCTCTGCGTTATTTCCGTGGGCCTTCTTGCCTTTGTTGAGAGGGGAATGATTCTTGAGACAGTCCTTCTTGTGGTACTTGCTAATGTCGGTATGGAGGGAGCCCTTGTATTCTATAATTCTTATCTGCCCGAACTCGTCCCATACCAGTTCAGGGGAAGGATCTCCGGTTGGGGTTTCGGTCTTGGATATGCAGGGTCCATCCTTGCTCTTCTGCTTGCCCTCTTTTTGATGAAGGCAGGGAGGGTCACTCTTATATGGCCTATGGTATCCCTCTTTTTTTTCCTTTTCTCTCTGCCTGCCTTTTTAAGCCTCTCCGGTGGCGGTGGCGGATACTCCCCGAAGATCGCCCTGCTGAAAGGCCTCAGGGAGACCTGTTCAGCAGTGAGGGAGATCCTGGCAAGAAGGGATGCGAGGATGTTTCTCCTTTCCTACTTCTTTTACAAGGATGGGGTAAATACGATAATTATATTTTCAAGCATATATGCCTCGGTTACTCTGTCCTTCTCAATGCAAGAACTGGTTTTCCTCTATCTCCTTGTCCAGTTTACAGCCATGGCCGGTTCCTTCCTGCTTGCAGGGATGACCGACCGACTGGGACCCCGGCAGATGATTCGGGGCCTGTTGGTCTTCTGGATTGTTGTAACCGCCGCCGCCTATTTCATCCATGATAAGGGGCTCTTCTGGGGGATAGCCATAGCAGCAGGCGGGGGACTGGGTGTTATTCAGGCAGCCTCAAGGGCGTTCTACAGCCGGTTTATAACGGAAGGGGAAGAGGGAAAGTACTTTGGAGTTTATGCACTGACCGGGAAGACATCGGCTATCCTCGGTCCCATACTCTTCGGGAGCATTTCTTCCGTCACAGGCAGCCAGAGGTATGCGGTTCTCTCTATAGTGCTTTTCTTTATAATAGGGTTATCTCTCTTTTCCGGCATCAGGGAGAGATAGGTACCGGGCCTTTTCATACTCGCTCCAGAGATATTCCTTTGTAATGCCGATATCAATAAAGTCCCAGGGAAGGAGTTCATCATAACGCCGGGGTCTGAAGAGATAGTCTTCTATCCTAAGTCCTTTCCCTCTCATTATGTCTCTCCATCTGCCTGCCTGCCTCATCTCGGTAATTGCTTTGCTGATTCGCCTGTCCCCCCTTGAAAATACGCCCTGTAAATATGCGTATTTCACCACATCATGAAGCACCCTGATCCCTTTGTTCCTGCCGGTCTGTGATTTTATCATCTTCAGGCGTCTCTTTACGGTCTTTTCATCTCTCATGGGATGCCACTGAAAGGGGGTGAAGGGCTTTGGTACAAAGGTGCTGATACTCAAAACGATATTCCCCCTGGCAGATAAGGAGCGGATCTTCCCTGCCAGAGATATAATACCCTCGATATCCTCATCTCTTTCATAGGGTAGCCCGATCATGAAGTACAGTCTGAGTGATGAGATGCCGCAGGCCAGGATTTCTCTGGAGGTTTCGATTATCTCTTCTTCGGAGACCTTTTTGTTTATAATCCTTCTCAGGTGTTCCGTGCCGGCCTCGGGAGCAATGGATATGCTCCGCTTACCCTTCATGAGAGACAGGATTTCCGCCGACCTGGGTGAAGCCCTCAGCGATGTTATTGAGAAGTCCACATCTTTAACCTTTAAGGCTTCAGCGCAGTATTTATAGTCTGTAAGAGAGGGGCCGACAAGCCCTATCCTGTCAGTTTTTTCCCTGGCTTGTCCTATCTCCTCAAGGAGGATGTCTTTCTCTTTATACCTCGGCGGGTTATAGATATGCCCGGCAATACAGAACCTGCAGCTCCACACACATCCCCTCATCGCCTCAAGGAGATACATTCCGGAAAACTCGGCCTCAGGGGTTACTATAGCAGGTCTTATCGTGGTATCAATCTTTTTTTCGGTTACCTTTCTGATCCGTTCAGGGGCGGGAGGGATATGGGTTCTTTCCTTGAGTTCCCCGGTTTCAGAATAAGCCAACCTGTAGAACTGCGGGACATAGAAGCCCGCATATGAAGATATCGCGTTTAAGAACTCCTGTCTTACAGAGGTCTTTTTGAATGTCTCTATAAGGGAGTGGATCGACCGGTCTGCTTCGCCTATGAAGATGAGGTCAAAAAGATCTGCTATGGGTTCGGGATTGAAACTTGCGCAGACTCCGCCAAGCATGACAATGGGAGAGCGCTCATCCCTCTCTGAACTGAGAGGCTTGAGGTTTGAGAGCGCTAAAATAAATGGTATGGCAGGATAGTCGTTCTCAAAGGATACGGAGAAGGCTATGATATCAAACCGGTTAAGGGGTCTCCTGGATTCCATGGAGAAGAGTTCCGAACCCGTCCTTTCAAACTCTGTCAGATCTTCCTCGTCAGGGAGGAATGCCCTCTCGCAGACTGTATCGTGCCTGCTGTTGAGGATGCCGTAAATTCCCTGGAAACCGAGGTTTGACATGCCCACCCTGTAGGTATTGGGATAGACGAGGCATATATTCACCCTGCCGCCTGGGTCTTTGAATATGGTTCCCTTCTCTTTTTGTAACAATCCGTCGGTTTTTTCTATAAGCCTCCAGCTTACCATCCTATAATGTAACCTTAAGCATGAGGAGTTATCAAGGATACTCGATAAACTTGTTATAAAAAAATGTTTCTGATATACTTTGAGTCGACGGCTATACCGGCTTTAACGAAGAGACTGAATGAGCAAAGAACTAAAGGACATAGTTAATCAACTCCTTGACTTCAGGAACCGCAGAGACTGGGAGCAGTTTCATACACCTAAGGATCTTGCCATATCCATTGCCATTGAGACGGCAGAGCTGCTCCAGGAGTTCCAATGGAAGGACGATAAGGAGGTAAGAGAGTATCTGCAGGGCAAGGGCTTTGAATCGGTCAGGGAAGAAGTGGCTGATATCATGATTTATCTCCTTCTGCTGTGTCATGAAACAGGGGTGGATATCATTAAGGCAGTTGAGGATAAAATAAGAATAAACGAGCAGAAGTATCCTGCCGATAAGGCAAAAGGGACCGCAAAGAAGTATGATAGACTATGAGATATTTATCTATCAATAAATAGACCTTATCCGTCCTGTCTTTCTGTCAAATATGATTTTGTCCACAACCTCGTCGTCATTCCTGATTGTTGCCCTGATAAACCTTCCCCTTACCCCATCGATTTCGACGTTAAACCCCTTATGTTCATAGTAATTTCTGATTGCCTTTTCCGCTTTTTCCGGACTTAACATTACCTTGCACATACCGTAACTGCTGCATTCAGGACAGAAGTCCCCATAGGGAGTAACAGGATGATCCCTGTGCCAGGCAAGGGCGGCAGAGGAAAAAACAAGAATCAGTAGCAGAGTCATCAAAGGAATGCCGGCCTTTATTTCACTGCTCCGTAATCCTGCACTTTTATGCTTTGCCATTGCGTCTTTCCATAAAAACAAGAACTGTTTTGTCCTGTCATTCCGGCTTGTCCGGAATCGTTTCTGCGATATTCTCGTATAAATTACTAAATGTTGGATTGCTTTGTCTAATTATGGTCCGTGTATAAATTATAGTCATTTGTCATTCCCGCAAGCGAAGCATGTCGGGAATCCTTCTTAAAGAACGATTCCGGACAAGCCGGAATGACGGAATGACGGAAAAACGACAACTCTGCCCTCTGCGTGCGTTGTGCTTAATGTTAAGTTGAATTTCAAGCCTGTCCTCAACTAAACACGAAAGAGCCAAAATATAAGCAGGCTGTCCTGATAGAGTGTGCAGGCAAAATCCGGTCATCCTTCGGTCTCCTCGAACTGGATTAAGAATTCTGTTCCCTTCTGTGGCCGGCTACGCACCTGTATCGTCCCATCCATTGTCTCTGTCAACTCCTTCACAATAGCAAGACCAAGTCCTCTTCCCGGGGATTCCCTGTCTTTGTAAAAACGGTCAAAGATTCTATGAAGGTCCTTCCTCTGTATTCCTCTTCCGGAGTCCCTTACGGAAATAGAAAAAGTTCCCGGATCATTGGTCGGCTCACCCTGCCATGATATCTCAATGCCGCCCCTTTCAGTAAATTTACAGGCGTTTGTGATAAGGTTCTTCAGGATGATGTGGAGCTTTTCAGGGTAAGTTTCCACAGTAATATCAGGTCCTGATATCTCTATTGAAAGCCCCTTTTCTTCAATGAGCTGTCTCATGCCATCAACAATTGAACGTATAAGTTCCGCAAGGCGTATCCGTTCTTTTTTTCCCTTTTTAAAAAAACTTGCTTCAGCCTGGGTTATGTCGTCAATGCCTTCGATGAGGGAAATGATTCTCTCTATTTCAGAGTTGATATTTTTAAGAACGGATTGTGCATCGGAAATAACTCCGTCTTCGATCGCTTCAAGGTTACCTTTAATTATTGTCAGGGGGGTCCTCAGCTCATGGGCTATATTGGATGTCAGGTGCTTTCTCAGGGCATCCTCTCGCTTCAGGGCCTCAGCCATATAATTGAAGGCCCTTGTCAGTCTGTCTATCTCGTCCTCTGTCCTGAGCAATCCGTATAACGGTTTGTGCTGTCTCTTTATCTTGACGGTGAAATCACCCGCTGCTATCTTTTCTGCAGCCTTTGTCAATCTCCTGATCGGCATTGAAAGAAAGATGGTGAAGAGGACCGAAAGGAGAAGGGCTCCGGCACCTGCAATTAAAAATGAGATAAGAAGGAATTCCCTGCCACGCCTGAGAAAGATGGATTCTTTCCGGGGTACAAACCCGAGTCGCTTCAAAGGACGGATGTAGAGTTTCCCTATTTCATTTCCTTCCACAAAGAGTGGATACCATGTGAATTCCCCAACTCCTGTAGGGAGTTCAAAGAGGGCGCTCATCCTCTTAAGCATCGTTGTATTGAGCATAGAGAGAGTGTCTGTCGATGAGAGGAGCTTTTTGCCCGAGGGGTCAACAACATATGCCTCAAAGCCAAGCATTATGCTCCAGTGAAGGGCCTCTTTAAGGAGGGGCATTTCCCATCTCTTGTTCCTGTAGCTCCCCTCGACCGTTGCCAGGACCCAGTAAACCTTGTCTTCCTGTGTGCTCTGGATGTATTCCTTGAAATCGTTCCTGATCAGTCTTTCAAAGACGGTGTTGGACAGCAGAGCAAGAAGTATTATGAGTATGAAGGAAAGGAATAACTTAGTCCTCATCTGCCTTGCCGATGAATTTGTACCCTACACCATAGACGGTTTTTATATAGGCGGGGTTCCTCGGGCTGTCTTCTATCTTCTGCCTTATGTTTTTTATGTGTGCATCGATTGTCCTGTCATACCCTTCAAAGTCATATCCCAGGATAGTGTTGACAAGCTGCAAACGGGTAAAGACCTGCCCGGGCCTCTCCGCAAGGCATTGAAGCAGCTTAAACTCGGTAGGTGTAAGGACTACCAGGGCTCCTCCCTTGTATACCTCAAGAGAAGAAGCATCTATCGTGAGATCGCTGCCGTTGAAACTGTAAGCCTTCTTCTGCCCCTTTGTCCTCCTTAAAAGTGCCTTTACACGTGCTACGAGTTCTCTTGGGCTGAAGGGTTTGACAACGTAGTCGTCGGCTCCAAGGCCCAGGCCCTTGATTCTCTCATCTTCTTCACTCTTTGCGGTTAACATTATAATCGGAATATCCGAGTCGTTACGGATTGTGCTGCATATCTCTTCTCCTGAGATATCCGGAAGCATTAAATCGAGAATGATCAAACCAAAACCCTCTTTCAGTAGTTCAATGGCACGCCGGCCGTTTTCAGCAGTAAATATCGTAAAGCCTTCCTTTTCAAGATAGGCCTTTACGATATCCGCTATCTTTTGCTCATCTTCTACAATCAGTATTTTCATATTATCCATATCCTATAATAGTATTCCGACTGTGAAGAAGTTATGAATCCTTCCGGTAAATATATGGGTAGAGGTATTACAATATGCATAACCTGTCCCTTCGGGAGATTTCAGGACTTCCCGGAAGAACCTTAACAGTGCTCTACGGCACAGGGGATATTGATCTAATATAAGTTTACAATAACTCGATTATAAATAAAAAGGACGAAGGGCCTTGGAGGTGTCAAGAGAGGCTTGAAATGACAAGTCAGAGTAAATGTATATCATTTAAACCTGCATCTGAGATATGCAGGCTTTTGTTTCGCTGTTTTTATCCGGCCTGCCCTAAAACCTCTCTGACTGCCAGAAGCAGATCGCTCAAGGCGTAAGGTTTCTGTAGAAACCGGAATCCCATTTTGCGTATAAGGGGCCATTGCGTTTTCCGGTCCGCGTACCCGCTGCTCAGCAAGACCCGGAGTCCGGGTTTGTGAGAGAGTAATTGGTTAACCAACTGAAGACCGTTTTTATCAGGCAGTACCACGTCGCTGAAGACAACATGGAAATCCCCCTTTTCTCTCTCAAAGATATCCATCGCCTCTTTTGCATTTGCGGCCTTAAATACGGAGTAGTTGTTTTCAGCAAGCACCCTCACGGCAAATTCAAGGACCTCTGTTTCATCCTCAACAAGGAGAATCCGTTCGCCGTTGCCCCGAAGCCCCTGTAACGGGACTGTCTCTTCGGTTTTGTCGTCCGCAGTCGCGAAAAAAGCCGGCAGGTAGACCTTGAATATCGAGCCTTGTCCGGGCTCACTGTAAACATTTACCCACCCGCCGTGCTGTTTAACAATGCCGTAGACAACGGACAGGCCGAGGCCGGTCCCCTTTCCAGCTTCCTTTGTGCTGAAGAAGGGTTCAAAGATGTGCTGGAGGATTTCTTTATCCATGCCGACACCCGAGTCCGCAACGGACAGACAGACAAAGTCACCGGGTCGGGCCTCGGGGATGGTAGAGCAATGGACTTTGTTCAGGGTCACGTTTTCCGTCATGATAGTGAGTTTTCTGCCTTCGGGCATGGCGTCGCGGGCGTTGATGGCGAGGTTCATGATGACATGTTCGATCTGGCCCGGATCGGCTTTTACACACGCCAGCCCCGGCCCTAAAACGGTAATTAGGTCAACGTCCTCACCGATAAGATGCCGAAGCATGTTATCCATACCCTCAACCAGGGCATTGAGGTTCAGTACCTTAGTTTGGAGCACCTGCCTGCGGCTGAAGGCCAGGAGCTGACGGGTCAGCGAGGCGGCCCGTTCCCCGGCTTTCTTGATCTGTTCAATGTCCTTGCGCAGGGGGTTGCGTTCTTCAAGACGGTTCAACAGGATCTCGCTGTAACCAATGATGGCTGTCAGCAGATTATTGAAGTCGTGGGCTATCCCCGCGGTTAATGTTCCAACGGCTTCCATTTTCTGCGCGTGGAGGAGTTGGGCATGTATCTCTTCTTTCTCCTCCCTCGTTTGCTTGTGCTTAATTCGCGCGCGCAGCGACTTGATGCCGAACACCAGGTCGTCGGACAGTTCCGTCAGCAGCTTCACTTCCTCTGTGTCAAAGGCATCCGGTTCCGCGGCATATATGTTCAGCGCACCAAAGGGCTGTGCGTTTGCGGTCAGGGGGAGAGATAGCGATGATGCATAGCCGCGTCTGGTCGCTTCAGCCCGCCAGGGGGTGTATTCAGGATCGGTCAGGATGTTTTTTGCAATGCAGGGTTTGCCGGTCCGGATGGCCGTGCCTGTGGGACCACGCCCCTGTTCCGTATCCGCCCATGTTATGTTCACCGTACCGAGATACCCATCATCGTATCCTGCCTGTGCCACGACACGTACGGTCTTGTCTTCGTCCTGCTCGGCGAAGCCGACCCATGCCATGCGATAGCCGCCGTATTCCACTATGATCCGGCATATGTCACGCAGCAGGTCCGCCTCCTCCCCGGCACGCAATACCGCCTGGTTGCATCCACTGAGCGTCTTAAGCGCACGGTTGACTCTGCGTAATTCCTCCTCCACCCGTTTACGTCCGGATATCATATTATTGAAGGAGCGCATCAGTTCATTCACTTCCAGCCCTTTACCGCTCAAAACAATCTCATCTTCAACTTCCCCTTTACCGAAGGCCCGCATGGATTCCGACAACCGTTCGAGGGGCCTGACAATACGACGGCTCAGAATAATGCCCAACAAAATACCAAGCAGCACTATGCTGAAAGTGAGGTATATTATGCGATTACGCATGTTGTCGATTTGGCTGTATATATTCCTCTCATTCACCCCTACGTAGATTCGTGCTTGCATGCCGTTGATGAGCGGGTAGCCTATTTCCACAATAGGGCCTTCCCCGGTTGTGTACCTGTCAATGGCTTCCCCGTGGAGCACTTCATGCGTTTTCTTCAGCAATGCCCTTGGAAAACCACCCTCGAATGAGTATGTGAATATACTTCCGTCGAATCCGATGACGTATGCAAAGTCCACGTCCTCCGTGCGCCTCACAATATTACGGAGGGCTTCACGGGTGGAAAGAATATCGTGGTTGATTACATCGAGAGTGATATGTTCCGCGAGTGCCTGGGCAAGGATTAGACCTTCCTGTTCCATCTCCTTCTCCAATGCCTTGAACATGAGGCGGCTGACCAACAGTGAAGACAACAGACCGATGCTTACCGCAATGAAGAAGATCAGCAGGATGATTTTGGTTTGAAGTCTCACGGCACCGTCTCAGGGTTGATGTCGGGAATATACCCGAGTTTCTTTGCCCATTTGCGAAGTTCCGCGTAATCCCCGTCATGGGCCTCTATAAACCCCCGTGGCATCTCTGTCTTGTCCCAATTGTAGAGGCCCGCCGCATCGCGCCCCTTGGGCTGAAAATCAAGCAGGGCCTGTTTGACCCTGGACAGAACCACGGAGGGGACGTCCCTGTTGGCCGCAATGCCGCTGGATGGATAGGGTTTCGATGTGTATATGATGCGGAGCAGCCCTTCCTTTGCCAGCTTCTTACCCATTGTGTCCTGCATCCCGCAGGCATCGAATCGATGGGATATTACTGCCTTGGCACAGTTGCGGTGTGAACCCGTAAAGCGGTAAGATCCGAGATCTCTTAGTGTAATGCCGTGCTTGAGCAGAATAATCCCTGGAATAAGATACCCCTGCGTGGAGGTGATGCTCCCGAAGGCGAAGTTCCTGCCCCGCAGGTCTTCAATCTTCCGGATGGGACTGTCGGGCCGTACGACGATCACGGAGCGGTATTGTGCCTTTCCCTGTGAGTTGAGTCCGCGTACGACCGGGATGACCCCGTATTTGGCGTGTGCCAAGATGTAGGTGCCCGCTCCAACGGCTGCGAACTGCACCACACCCCTGCCAAGTTCATTTGCAATACTGCCGCCTTTCGGTGTGAATCGGAGATTAAATCGATAGCCGGTTGATCTTTGCAGATATTTCAGAAACGGTATGTACTGCCGGGCATCCTCTTTCGGACCGGCTCGCAGGTCAAAGCCGAACCACAACACGTCAACATCTTTCTTGGCCTGAGCAAGTTTCCGTAAATCGGCATTGCTGATCCGGGCGCTCAAGTCAATCTCCTTCCGCTCCCCACCCGAGTCGCAGCCGGAAAGAAACACGATGGCCCCGAGGATAAGGGCTCCGAGGATGAGCCCAAGCCAAAACTTCATAGTATAATCCCCCCCAATCCAGCAATAAGTAATTATAACAGAGAAAAACAAGGATAATAAAGGCAATTCAGAGGGGATTCAGGAGAAAGCCGTTTTCTGTAGGAGTCTATATTGGTATCGGAGGATCGATGGGTAAATCACTATGGTTTCTTTCAGTCCCTTGATTTTAAGCCGCCACTCCGGGGGAAGGGGATAGGGGCGGGATAAAACCAGTCAAATTGTGGAACTCCTGTAACAGAATAATTGACGGAATACCGTAAAATGCATTAAAATTTGTGGTAGCACTCCTAAGCGAGAGTGGCGGAACCGGCAGACGCGCTGGACTTAGGATCCAGTGGGATTTCCCGTAGGGGTTCAACTCCCCTCTCTCGCACCAATAGCAAAACATCCCTGAACCTTCACTCTACCTCTTTGGCTAACCGTCTGAATTCAGCCACCATACTGCTTGCTATATTACATTCATCACCGAAAGATTTTTGTCCTTCCTCGTGCAGACACTCAAGTGTTTCCCCTTTAATCTCCAGATAGCGTTTTGAAGTAAGGACCCTATAGTCACGGGGTCTGGGCAGGTCTACCTCGATAACCGTTTTGATACTTCCAGGGAGATAGGTCATTATGAGGATACGATCGGCAAGGAAGATGGCCTCCTCAATTTCAGCGGTGATAAAGAGGGTGGTGCAATGGCTCTCATCAAAAATCTTGAGATAGTACTCCTGCATAAGCTCACGCGTCATATCATCAAGCCCCCTGAAGGGCTCATCCATTATCATGACCTTGGGATTGTTGATCAGTGCCCGTGCCAGTTCGGCTCTGCGTTGCATACCGCCTGAGAGCTGAGCAGGGTATTTTTCACAGAAGTCCTGAAGTCCGACCAGTTCAAGAATCCGGGTGGCTTCCAGCTTGGCCTTCTTTTTCGACATTTCACCACGGACAGTAGGGCCGAAAATCACGTTGTCAATGACGGTCATCCAGGGCCATAGGGCGGTTTCCTGAAAAACCATCAGCCTGTCGGGGCCGGAGCCGTTCAGCGGGGTCCCATCCATCGTTATCCGTCCGGAATTTGGACGATCGTATCCGGCCAGAATGTTTGCCAGAGTGGATTTGCCACAACCGGAAGTTCCGATCAATACATTCAGCTTTCCCGGTTCAACAGATAGGGAACAATCCTTTAAGACCACCAGAGGCTCTCTTCCAGCCTGATGGAAGCGTTTGATGAGTTTAACAGCCTTCAAATGTCCCTTTTTTTCTTTAACCGTATCCATTTTTACACCTCGATATATTCTAAAATAGTTTGCGCCAAGGCATCATTTTGTCTGCAACGATCTTGACGATTGCGCTTGAAAGCCACCCGGCAAAACCTATGGTGATCATGCCTACTATGATCGTTGGTGTATCGCCGGCAAGATAACCTTCCCATGTAAGCCGTCCTATACCCCTGTTGCCGGCGATCATCTCGGCGGCTATCACAACGTTCCAGGTAATACCTATGCCTACCATCATACCGGTGGCAATGGACGGGATACTCGCAGGCAGAATGATCTTCCAGAATATATGCCGTGGTTTGGCTCCCAGAGAGATAGCGGAACGGTACAGTTCTTTGTCGATAGATGCCACCCCCCGTAACACATTCAGCACAATGGTAAAAAAAGCGCCGATGAATGTTATGAAGATAATGCTGAGTTCGTTGGTTGGCCAAAAAAGGATGGAGACGGGAACCCAGGCTAAGGGGGGGATTGGACGTAAGACTTCGAACACCGGGAAGGCCAGGTCTTTAAATTTTTGACTCCATCCCATGGCAAGACCCAGGGGGATACCCAGGATCATGGCAACGGCAAACCCATAGAATACCCTTTTTGTACTGAACCACAGGCTTATCCAGAAGAGTTTCTTTTGAAGAAATACAAGGAATGTCTTTGAGACTGTTATAGGTGTGGGGATATGTTTCATAAACGGAGCCTGAATCACTACGAGGATGTACCATAATACAAAAAAGCCCAAAATGGCGACGGCACCGTTTATGTTGGTCCTGTTCAGGAGCTTCTTCTTCAGTTTCATGCTTAATGACGTACCTCTTTTAACGGTCAATCCTGTATCCTGGTCTGTTTTTGAGGTGTTCATCTCATCCATATTATGCCAACTCCCTTTCACCACGTTGGAATGCCTTCAAGGCCTCCTCATGGACCGCATCCTTGGCCATCGCCTTCAATTTCAGGAACTTGTCGGAAGAAAGCATGCGATAGTTTCTCGGGCGTGGCAGGTCCACATCTATTGTCAATCGGATCTTGCCGGGCCGTGTAGTCATAACCGCAACGGTGTCGGACAGGAAGATGGCCTCCTCCAGGTCATGGGTAATAAAGTAAATCGTTTTGTGAAATATATCATAAAGTTCCAGCAGGCATGCATGACTGGCACTTTTGGTCACCGAATCCATGCCCCTGAATGGTTCGTCCAATAAGAGAACGAGGGGATTGTTTATAAGCGCCCTCACAATCTCGACTCTCCTCTGCATACCGGAGGAGAGTTGGCCGGGATATACATTTTCTATCTGTCCCAGCCCGACCCGGCTAAGCCTCTCCCGGCCGGTCTTCATTGCCTCGTCTTTGGACATCTTTTTTTGTATTACCGGGCCGTAAATGACATTTTCAAGGACGGTCTTCCAGGGGAAAAGGGCTCCCTGCTGAAAGACAACCACCCTGTCAGGTCCGGGATTGGGCTTGACGCCGGGTGCAGCTAACAATTCACCGTCAAGATGTATTTCTCCACGGGTCAGAGAATCAAAGCCGGCCATGATATTGAGCAAGGTCGTTTTGCCACACCCTGATGGTCCGACTACCGCCACGAATTCACCTGCCTTGACCTCCAGAGAGCACTCCTCCAGTGCAACCACATGCACCCCTTCCGGGTCGTAGATTTTAGTTGCATTCCGGATTGAGAGTGCACCTCTTTTTTCTCCATTGTTATAGTTCTTTAGACTTAAAGTCGACATTTTTAACTCTCTTATCTCATTTCTCTGAATTAACTATTCATAAGTAGCGCCGGATCCGCTCAGGTCCTGTTCCCGCCATGCCATCAACTTTTTGCCAACATAACGAATTGCTACACTGCTGATATATCCAATAATGCCTAACGTCAACATCCCTATGATTATGGTTGGGTACTTAACGAGAGAATATCCCTGCCAGATAAGGTATCCCAACCCGTATTGTGCCGCAATCATTTCCCCTGCTACAAGAGAAAACCAGGCCGCTCCCATGGCAATCTGCAAACCGGTAAAGATAAAAGGAAGAGAGCCTGGAATCACAACATCGTAAAGGATTTCTTTTGAACTTGCACCGAGGCATCGGGCTGCACGGAAATAGGCCTCGTCAATGGATTGAACCCCCAGGAGCGTGTTAAGAGCCGTAACGAAGAATGCTACCAGAAACGTTACAAAGATAACGGCCGGTTCAGACCCGGGGAGCATAAGGATTGCGAGAGGGACCCAGGCCAGAGGGGGTATGGGTCTGATCATCTCCACCAGTGGGAAGGAGTATTCATAAAATCTCCTGTTCCATCCCATAATCAATCCAAAAGGCACGCCAAGGACTGTGGCCAATACAAAAGCGGTTGTCGCCCGGTAGGTGCTGTAAAGAATGTGTACATAGTACTCTTTCGTGTAGATGGAGATGCCGTAATAGGGGTCCCGGCTCAGCCATTCGGTGATAACTTCGTCAGGTCCCGGTAAACGGTGAAAGGCCTTAAAGGGCAGCCAGTAGACCGCAACATACCAGAACCCTATGGTCAGGACAAACCCTAATATAAGCAGCCAGAATCTTTGGCTGGTCAGTGTTTTTCTAATCTGTTCGCCGGTAGAGATGCCTGAGAAGAATGCGAGTTTCTTTTGGCGATAGTAGAATATCCATATAGCGAAGGCCGAAATAACGACTATTGGAAAGATAAAGTTCATACTCATAATATATAACTTAGAAACCTCCCCTTTGTTCAATAGGTTATGTATGCACAAGGGGGCTTGTCAAGCCCCCTTGTGCCGTAGTGTAGTTTTACTTGCTAATTACCTTTGTAGGCAGATGCCGGTAACCCCTTGATCTCACCAACGGCCTGGTAAGGTAACCCTAACTCCTTAAGGGCTGCCCTCAGCGGTTTGTCATTAATAGCACCCTCAGGGATTGAGCCGGTCCTGATGACCTTCATCCTGTGGAGAAATGCATAACCAAGGTCCATAAGCTTGAGAACATCTTTGTCGAAGACCATCTTTGCAACATACTTGACCGGATCTCCTCCTATGGATGCCGGATGCACCTCGTAAAGGGCCTCCCAGAGCGTTTTTTCCGAATAGCCCTGGGTCTCTTCCATTACCATCTTGGCCACGGCCATAGGTTCATTAATCATGATTCTTTCTGCTTCTATTTCAGCCAGTATCCAGCCCTTGGCCGCTTCCGGATGTTTTTCAATAAAGTCCTGCCGCATTAATGTGAAATCCGCATCTGTTTCACCCCAGGGAGCCCCCGTGGCTGCATATTTGGCAAACCCCTGATTCACAATCCTGCGGGCATGGGGTTCCCACATTGCGGCTCCGTCCAGCTTGCCGGCCTCAAAGTTCGAGGCAATGACCTCAATCGTCATATCAAGACGCTCGGCGGGCTTTACCCCGGTCTTTTCCAGAATAGAATCCAGGAATCTGTTGGCACAGGTTCCTCTGTGTACAGCGACCTTTTTCCCATTCAACCACTTGAGTGCCTCCATGGGACTTTTAAAATCAGGGGCATCCTTCCGTACAACCAACAGGTTACAGTTCTGACCGTTACTGAACATGGGAACACTGACAAGACGAATATCCCCCTGTCGTTTTTTGGTTGTTGCCACAAGAGATGGCATGTCTCCCATGGTGCCGATTTGCATCTTATCGGCCAGAAGGGCGTTTACTATTGGGGGTCCGGTAAGGTGTGCCTCGAATTTTACGGTACTTCCCTTTGGAAGGTACTTTTTCCAGAGTCCCCGGTGTTTTATAACAACGCCCGACCATCCCCCTGTCCAGTAAGGATGGTAGCCATAACTAATGTGAACAGCGTCGGCTGCCTCAGCCTTGGAGTGGCTCCCGAATCCCATAGTCAAAATAAGAGCCAGACAACTGAGAGCAACCAAACAATAACTTAACTTTTTCATCCTCGTTACCTCCTAATGAGTTTTTTTCTTGTTTCTTGGTTTATAATTTAATAACCTCGGACTGTTGCTGCCAGCTTTGTTTCTATTGTATTAGGTATTTGTTGCGTATGTAAAACATGCATCATTCATACCAGGGGGGGGGGTTGTGGTTAATTGTTCCTGAATTAATAGGGAAAGTTTGCCGGTAGAAACCGGAACGCCGGTTATAGGTTGGTGCAAATCAGCACCTAAGTATCATTGTAATGGTGTAATAACACACCAAATAATGAGTAATCAGTTGGAAAAAGATGCCTCAATGCGCTCCTGTTTTTACTTTACAGTCTGTTGCCCAAACAGGAAAATGTCCCTGCCGTCATTCTGAATCCCGAATTAAGTTCGGGAAATCTAATAAAAACTAATGAGCTGAGAGACCATGAAACAATACCCCGAGAGCCTTCGGGGCACAGGGTTCAGGGCCTACCCTGATTTTTTTCAGGAGTAACAATTTATGGTTTGGGCAACAGCCCGTTTAGATTATGTTCAAAATAAAAGAGTGTTTACAATAAAGGGTGTTAAAAAAATAATAGTAGTATGGCATAAACTTTGCTTAGTAGGATTGAGGTCGGTACGGATACTCCCTGAAACACTACCCCGGGAGGTTTCGGGGCGCATAATGTCAGAGTCTGTCCTGAATTTATTTCAGAGGTGACACCGTAAGTTTGGTTCATAATTTGGTTCATAAACAGACTATATATATATATATATTGAGAAAATAAAGACACGTTGAGGAGACCACAGAGCATGTTAAACAGTTTAGACGAGATGCAAATAAAAAAACTGGTGGATGTTTTAAAGGCATCACCGGAGTTAGGTGTAACAGTAACAAAGGCAAAATCAGTTTGGAGGGGTGGTTTTAAAATAGAGACGGCTGTTAAGGACTTTAAAGTCCTGGCGGACGAACCTTGTTCACTTGGAGGTTCTGATAGTGCTCCAAATCCTATGGCCCTTTTACTCAGTGCGTATGGAGCGTGTCTGAGTATAGTATTTGTTTTTCTTGCAACAATGAAGGATATACAGATAGAGAAACTGGAAATTGAACTTGAGGGTGACGTTGATATTCCTGCCTTTCTTGCAAAAGAGAAACCCTCCGGTACAGATTCAACACCCGGGTTCAACGAAATAAGAACAAAGGTTTTTGTGAAGAGCAAAGCTGCGCTGGAAGAACTTGAGGAGATATGTGAACAGGCGTTAGCTATTTCTCCGGTGGGACAGACAATGATTAAACCGGTTAAGTTATCGAATGAGTTTTCAAAGAGAAGACTTGCTTGATGGCTCGCAAAAAATCGATCTCCTGCGTCGTAGCGGGTACGCCCAATGCCTCCGCCTGGACGACACCACTACTCCCTGTATATCGAATTTTTACTTAGCCATCCTGAAACGGTAAGATGGACTTTTTACGAGTCCATCTTGCTTAGCAATAATATAAGGAGGACAATATGCAAAATGAACTGGTATCATTACCTCATGATAGAGAACAGAAAAAAGTGGAACCACTGTTTCTCGTGGTTTGTACATCCGGGTTGAATGCCCCTGCTACAGCCCGTTCAGCCCTCATGTTTGCTACGATTGCTGCAACGGCCAACAGCCGGACGATTTTATACTGTGTGCAGGATGGGGTTGATCTAATGGTTAAAGGTGCAGTTGATAGAGAACCTGACACCAAACCGGGAAAACCTACCTTGAAACAGAGACTCCGGGAGGCTGTTGAATCCGGGATCGAGTTCCAGGTCTGTTCCCAGAGTTTTGCCAACAAGGGCCTGAAAGAGGATGATTTAATCCCGCAGGCAAAGATTACGGGAGCTGCCACACTCATAGATTTAGCTCTGGACTCCGATGGATTCCTCGCCTTCTAAAACTGTCACAGTGTGGTAAGTGATTACATTCTGAATTGAATTTTAGTGTACTGTAAGGATAAATGCTCGATTTGATGTCCTCATCGAGGCAGTCATAGCTGTGTACGGCATTTTATTCTTCCACTATCTATGGAGATAATTTATATTGGAGGGGTAATATTTATCGCCTCCCTGTTACAGGGGATGTTTGGGTTTGCCTTTGTTTTGATCGGGATGCCGCTCCTCCTGCTTTTTCTGAATATAAAGTTTGTAGCGCCGCTGATAGCCCTTTTTCTGCCGTTAATATCCGGGATCCTGACATTTCGATTCAGGGTAAGATTTGACTTCAGGAAAATCGCTCCACTTATTACAGGTGCCGTCTTCGGGATTCCAATAGGAATTTTTCTTCTTAACGAATTCAGTGATGATTTAATGAAGTCGATACTGGGCGTGTTCCTCATTGTTTACGCCCTGTACTCGCTCTTCATTATGAGGGTTCCCTACAGGATGCCGGCCTGGACAGCGTACATATTAGGGGTGCTTGCCGGAACATTAGGGGGTGCATATAATACAACGGGTCCCCCTGCCGTCCTTTATATGTCAAACAGGGAATGGCCCAAAATGGAGGTTGTAGCATCGTTAAACCTCTTCATTTTCAGCACCAGTATACTGGTGCTTTTGTTTCATCTTGTCAGTGGTAATATAACGTCTGCCATTGCTATGACCTTCCTGAAACTAATTCCCGTAATGATAACCGGGATGCTATGCGGTATTTACGGGATCAAAAGGTTGAGCGAGGAAAGATATAAAAAGGCTCTTTTCTTAGTTTTAATTATAATGGGCATTATGCTGATGTATTAGAACCCCTGCCGGATTGTGGAATTATGGCCGGATAAGGAAGGCATAGGCCGGCAACTCTCTTGAACCACGGTATGTTTTTGTGGTATGGTTTAAATAGGAGGCAATAGTGATGCAGCAATTACAGGTACAGCCCTGCTTTCACTTTTATGATCTAAGCTTAACATGCCGTATACCTCTCAGTGACTTCTCTTATTCCCTGTTTATGAAAAGATCAACAGGATCATGCAGGTAGCAGCAGGTATCAATCGATGGATTTGTATTAAATATTACGACCATGGCATTTTTCAAATCATTTGATATGACGGTACTTCCGGATATCGTTGAAGGGGCAACCTGCGGGTTGGTTCTCACGGATGTAGAGGGAAGGATTGTGTTCATTAACGGGAAGGCTGAAGATATTCTCGGGATTAAAGCAAAGAGTGCACTTGGGAAACCTGCCGACTCACAGGTCGGTTGTTTTTTAAACGGGAATAACAATGGTGCGAATTTCACAAAACAGAAACTTCTGGATAAAGAGCTAATCTTATACAAAGCGCCTTTTCAGTGTAATGGAAAACTTGCCGGCAGAATGTATCTTTTTGACGAATCAACCGATTCGCAGATAAACATTACAGCTCCGGCTTCTTCTTTAGATATGCCCCAGACACTGGAATCGGTAATGGAGAGCTTCTATGACGGTATCATTATTCTTGAAAATTGCCGTATTGCCAAGGTCAACAGCAGTTTCAGCAGGATAACAGGGCTCAAAGGAGAATCCATTTTAAACAGAAAAGTGGAAGAGATCGACGGTGAAACCCATGTTTGTTTGCACACCATCCAGGAGGTTGTCCGGTTGGTACAGCAGCTGAAGAAGAGTATCACCAGTATGGGCAAACTTAAACAGGGTAATGAAATTTACGTAACAGGCACACCTGTAATGTCTCAGGGAAACATTGCACAAACTATTATTCATATCCGGGATATTACGGAACTGCAACTACTCAAGGATGAGGTATCCCGCCTGATGGCCATGTACCTGTCAACTCCCGAGGATGCACGTATTTTGCAGATTACCGGAGGTGAGATTATAGCTGAAAACCGGATTATGCGGGGGGTTTTAGACCTTATCGCCAGGGTGGCCCAGGTTGATACGACGGTATTGTTGGAAGGGGAGAGCGGTACGGGCAAGGAGGTGATGGCCCGGCTTATCCACCGGCTGAGCGCCCGCAGATGTGGTCCGTTTATTCCCGTTAATTGTGGAGCAATTCCCGAGAACCTGTTTGAAACCGAGCTTTTTGGTTATGTGAGAGGGGCGTTTACCAATGCCTCCAGGGAAGGTAAGCCGGGACTATTCGAACTTGCCAATCAGGGCGTGATTTTCCTCGATGAAATAGGTGAGTTACCCCTCAGTTGTCAGGTGAAACTTCTTAAGGTTATCGAAGATTTTGAAATCATGCGGGTCGGAGGTGTGAGCCCTGTTAAGCTGAATGTACGTATCCTGGCAGCCACAAACAAAAACCTGAAGAAAATGGTGAAAGACGGTGATTTCCGTGAAGACTTGTTCTACCGTCTTTATGTGGTGCCTATTGAAATTCCTCCTCTCAGGACCCGGAGGGAGGATATCTTTCCGCTGGCCTGGCACTTTGTGCGGAATTATAATAACAAGTTTAATCAGTCCAAGACCTTTTCTCCCGAAATCATACAGTTTATGGAATCCTATCACTGGCCGGGCAATGTCCGGGAATTGCAAAATGTAATTGAGCGGATGGTTATCATAAGTGATGAAGAGGTGCTTCAGCCATACCATTTACCCCACAATATCTATCAGCAGGAGACAAGTGACAGTTCCATGATTCAGGTTAAAGGCATAATGCCTTTAGAACAGGCCCGTGCCATGGTTGAAAAAAAGCTCCTGGCCCATGTCTTATCCATAAAAAAGACTACAAGGGAAGCTGCCCGTTTACTGGGAGTTGATCATTCTACCGTAGTGCGTAAGCTTAAGAAGTACGGTTTTAACATAAATGAAGACCTGATCGACGGGTAAAATCCCGTTATAAAAAGACCCCGGGTATAGCGGCAAGTAACGTTAAGGACCAACATGATGGAATCTTCAGTCATTCTCAGCGGGCATTCCGCCCGCTTCCGAGGGAATTTTGCAATTCACCTTCCCGGTGAATCTGATGCAAAATTCAAAACCCTTCAGCTTCAATCATGCTGCTCTTTTCTACCCGTGTTTACAATGCACCTTGCCGAAAGCCCCGACCTTTGGTCGGAGAGCTTGACGTTTATTAGTCATTCCCGCAATCCCGAACGCATTCGGGTCTCGGGAATCCTTCTTAAAGAACGATTCCCCGAACGCTTTCGGGGAATGACATTGTGCGTTGTGGTTAATGTTAAGTTGAATTTTAAGCCTGTCTTCAACTAAAACACGAAAGAGTCAAATTTAATAAAGTGTGAAGTATTACGGGATCTTTTGTTTTAAGGCGGAAATTAGTTATAATAATTGCAATTATTAGTTCGGTAATTAAAGACTGTAAACCTTGTATAACCGTTATTCCCGTGAACAAACGGTGTCACAATTGTCATCCCTGAAATGATACCCCGAGAGTTTTCGGGGCATGACAAATTATATTTATTGCCGGGTTACTGCAATTACAAGGAGCATATAAAACGCAGGAAAGAGGAACACTGAAGAGATTATCCATTGTCCTGGAAGAAAGAACCGCCCTGTTTGGAGGGACTTTTAACCCGATACATTTTGGCCATCTCAGGGTAGCTGAAGAAGTCAGGGAGAGGTTAGGCCTAAGGAGAGTAATCTTTCTTCCTTCCAACATTCCTCCTTTGAAGACTGAAGACCTTGCCGGCTCAACCCACAGGTTCAGTATGGTGAAGGAGGCCATAAGGGGAAATACTTACTTTGAGGTCTCCGATCTTGAATGCAGAAGGCAGGGGCGGTCATTTACCGTGGATACCCTTGACGAGTACAGGAACCTCGACCCCGGGAGGAAGCCCCTTTTTATCCTCGGGGCTGATGCATTCCTTGATATCCCCGGCTGGCATGAACCTGAAAGGCTTGTTGCATTAACGGATTTTGTCATTGTTAACAGGCCTGGTTACAGTGTTAAGGATATCCTGCAATCTCCCTTCATTGGAGGTACCCTTGAGAGCAGTGAAGGAGAAGGTATATTTAAACTTGTAAGTGGAAGTCTTGCTGTTTATGTACAGTGTTCACAGCTTGAAATATCGGCATCGGATATAAGGAGAAGAATGAAATCAGGGCGAAGCATAAAATATTTGTTGCCTGAATCAGTTGAATTTTATATAATTTCTAAAGGGCTTTACAGTGGGTCCGTCTGAAAGCCCGGGTGGAAAGGTGGTGATTGACTTAGACAGTCTGGAGAAGGTCCGTATAATTGCATCAACTGTTAGGGACAAAAAGGCAAAGGATGTTACCGTACTTGAGCTGAAGGAGATCTCTATTATCACCGATTACTTTGTCGTATGTTCCGGTGAGAGCACAACTCAGGTTAGGGCAATAGTTGATCATATAGAGGAACGGCTCCGTTCTCAGGGGTTTCGTCCGGCGGGTGTGGAAGGATACAGGAACAGTCAGTGGATCCTGATGGACTTCGGTGATGTGATTGTACATGTATTCGAGGATGAAACGAGGAAGTTCTATACCATTGAGAAGCTCTGGCTGGATGCCCCGCGTATTGAGATTTAGGGCGGTATAACGTGAGGCGGCGGTTTCGTGTTCTATGGGTCGGCAGGACTAAGGAGCGGTATATAGCCGAGGGGATTGAAGGGTATCTGAAGAAACTCAAACCCCTATCAGAGATCGAGGTAGTACAGATCAGGGAGGGGAGCATGAAGAACAGGGCAAGGGGGATGCGGATGGAGGAGGAGCGTATACTGAGAAGCGCGGGAAGTTTCATTTTGTTCAAGGAAAGCGGCACGAAGATGGATTCCATAGAGTTTGCTGAATATTTAAACAATAGACAGGCTGCTACCTTTGTTATAGGCGGCGCTTATGGTGTAACTCATGCGGTGGAGAATGCAGCCAGCGAGGTGATCTCTCTGTCTCCAATGACGTTTACTCATGAGATGGTGAGGCTCATCTTTCTTGAGCAGCTTTTCAGGGGAATGACAATAATAAAAGGAATGAGGTATCATCATTAGATGGGAAAGGTTATAACTTTAATATTTATCGTCTTTCTTGGCATTATTGCGTATCTTGCACTTCTTAACAGGGAGCCGGTCTCTCTTTCCATCACCCAGGACGTCGTTTATGAGATACCGAAGATAGCATTGATCCTCATCTCTGTTACAGCAGGGGCCTTCCTCATGCTTGTGGTTTATACCATGAGAGATACCAAGAGGCTTATTGGAAATATCCAGACCCAGAAGATGCAGAAACGGAAAGAGAAGATCCAGAACCTCTATGCACGGGCTCTCAATGCATTACACTCGGGCAGGCCTGATGTGGCCGTGAATGCGCTCAAGGATATCCTTTCTGAAGACCCCGGCAATGTGCAGGCATTGCTCAGACTCGGAGAGGTCCATATGGATGCAGGGGATTACAAAAGGGCGATGGATTGTCTCAAACGTGCTCTGTCTTCTGATCCTGAAAACACGGAAACACTTCTCAGCCTTGTCAGGATCAAGGAGATGACGAAGGCATATGAGGAGGCTATCGCCTATGCCGATGATATACTTGGAAGTGATCCCAGGAATATCGCTGCATTGTACAAAAAAAGGAAACTCCTTGAAAAGCTTGGAAGGTGGGATGATCTTGTTTATCTGCAGAAGGGGCTTTTGAGGAATGCAGGCTCTGAAGAGGAAAGGCAGAAAGAACAGTCTTTACAGATCGGCTATAAATACGAGTCGGGGCGTGAAAGCCTTGAGAGCGGGGATATCGAGAAAGCAAAAAAGACATTCAGGGCTGTAATCAAGCTGAAAAAAGACTTTATACCCGCCCACCTTGGTTATGCGGAAGTGATGATCCAGGAGGGTAATACCGAAGATGCCATCAATTACCTTGAGAGGGTTTATACTGAACGGAAATCGATGATCGTTCTCGCCAGGCTTGAAGACCTGATACTCGGTGTGGGAGAGCCGATGCGCCTGATAAATCTTTACAAGAAGAGTATAGCCGAGAACCCCTCAGATAATGTCCTGAAGTTTTTTCTTGCCAAACTCTATTACAGGCTTGAGATGCTCGATGATGCCCTTGAGATGACCGGGGCAATAGAAAACCCGTCAGCATTTCCGGAGATTACAAAGATCAGGGGTGGAATATTCATGAAGAGGGGACAGTTCGAGAAGGCCTCCGGGGAGTTCAGGTCAGCCCTGAATATGAGGATGACCTTGAAAATACCGTACTGTTGTGCTAACTGCGCCTATATCTCTGATGACTGGTCCGGCAGGTGTCCGTCCTGTGGTGAGTGGGACTCTTTTTTCTTTAACATCCACGGTGCATGTAAGTTATGAAGCCTCCCGGGTGGAGGCGGACTTGCATCTGAGGAAAATGCATCTATTATGTTGCCGGCTTACACACCCTGTTGACAGAGGGGTCTTTCAGCAGGCATCCGTAGAAGTATAAATGGACCTGAAGAATCTACAATCAGGGTACAGGATAGACAGAATAGTCCTTGATACAAGTCTTTTCGTAAATCCCGATGTAAGAAAATACATTGGAGACACCCCCACCGAGGCACTTGAGGGATTCCTTTTTCTCGCAGCGCAGATCCCGATACTCGAGTTCTACATGCCGCCGTCCATTTTTAAGGAACTTCTTAATTTTATCGCCAGGGACCGCATCCCGGGTGACCTCCTTGTGATACTTCATCAAAAGCCCCCAAGCAGGTACGAAATGAGTTGTCCGGCCTTTTTACTCTATGAACTGATAGAGGATATGAGGGAGAGGATCAACAGGGGGCTCAGGGTTGCGGAATCCGCCGTCCGCGGGGTTGCAAAGAAGGGTGAGAGGGAGGTCATACAGGAGTTAAGGAAGAAATACCGTGAGGCCCTCAGGGAGGGCATAATAGACTCCAAGGAGGATGTGGACCTGATCCTCCTTGCCAAGGAACTCGGTGCCATCCTTGTAACGGCAGACCAGGGTGTAATAAAATGGGCTGAAAAACTTGGGATAAGATGGCTGTTCCCGGAGAAGTTCCGGGAGTTCCTGCTCAGTTCGATAAAAAAGGCGCGGTTATACCAGTCGCCGCAGTAAAAGGAGCAATAATCATACGTCATCGATCTTGTTCAAAATGCTCTTTACAAAATCGATTTCATCTTCCCTGTTTTTTATCGATCCCCGGAGCCTTTTTTCGAGGATAGCTGCGAGTATTTTTGAATATACCGGTCCGGGTTCAATGCCGAGCCCGATCAGGTCCTTTCCGGTAAGTTGAGGCCTTGTCTCCCTGAGTTCGAGGAGGTATCTCGATATTGCCTTCTGAACAGTCCTGTCTTTGCATAATGCAATCGAAAATATCATCGTTTCAAGGTCTACGGATCTGAGGGTCATATAAATCTCCACGGGGTCATCAGTTTTGAGTTTTTTGACTATGCTGAATGCCTTATTGAATCCTTCCGTAATAATTTTCAGATTCTTTTCCGATGTGGAAAGACGCCTGAGCGCTGCAAGCCGTTTTTCGGGTTCAAGGTATGAAAGGAGCCCCATAATGTAGAGCCTTGACCGGTCGATATTCTCGTCAAGAAAGAGGAGATCAAACCATGCAATGCCCTCATGGATGGCCTGGAGTGTCTCCTCAAGCGTCTCGGAAAATTTAAGTTCAGGGTGAATAACCTTAAGAAGGCCGTATGAGGCAAGCCTCTTCAACGCACGTACAGGCTCTGTTTCCTTAAAAGTCAGGGCAAGTTCGTCATAGATCCTCGTGCCGGAAAGCCTTTCAAAGAGGTTTAGCCGCAGGGCTGACTTCATCAGATTTTCCGTGTGTTTGCTTATCTTGAAACCGAAACGCTCGGCAAACCTCACCGCCCTGAATGCCCTCGTGGGGTCCTCTATAAAGCTGAGGT
Source organism: bacterium BMS3Abin08 (assembly GCA_002897935.1). Lineage (NCBI taxonomy): Bacteria > bacterium BMS3Abin08. The sequence goes on along the minus strand of BDTA01000058.1, from coordinate 3,800 downwards.
TGTGTAATACCCTGATTGTCCGTTCTCTTATATCCCTCTGTCCTCCGAAGAAATCGATGAGGACACCAAAGTCTCTTGGGTTAAGCTTTACGGCAAGGGTGTTTATCGTAAAGTCACGCCTGTAAAGATCCTTTTTGATGGAGGAGGTCTCAACCTTGGGAAGGGATGCCGGCTCTTCGTAATACTCCGTACGGGCCGTGGCGACATCGACGATGAAGTCAGGAGTCGGCATTTTAATCTCGGATGCCTTGGTAAACCTGATCTTCGCCGTATTGAACCTCCTGTGAATGGTAAGCTTAAGGCCCTTTATCTCTTCGGTCACCCTTTTCGCAAATTTTATGCCGTCGCCTTCAATGACAAGATCAATATCGAGGTTTTTCTCCCCTCTCAAAAGATCCCTCACCGTACCCCCTACGAGATATGCGTTGTACCCCAGAGAGTCTGCGATCCTGCCTCCAAGTCTGAGAAAGGATGTGATGCCCCCGGGGAATTTTTCATCAAGAAGCTTTGATATATTCCTCCCCATCGATGGCTTTTCAGTTGATTCCTCCTTCGTTATCCTGTTCCTTCGCAGGGTCTCTTCATAGATGCTTCTCAGGAGGTCGGTTCTTGTAATTGCCCCAATGATGCGTCCATCCTCAATAACGGGCATGAACCTCTGGTTCTGCTCAATCATCAACGATTCCACGGCACTAATCGGGGTGTCCGGGGCTGTTACCTCGGCATCGGTTGTGGAGAATTCAGATACCCTGCTCCTGCCGAATCCATGGAATTTCCCCTTTTCCACAATTTCTCGTGATAAAAGTCCATAGTATCGCCCGTCCTTCAGCACCGGCAGTACGTTTACCCCGTATTTGGTCATCACCGATTCCGCCTCTTTGAGTGTCTTTTCAGATGGAATTGTAATAACGGGGGAGGTCATTATATCCCGTGCAATTCTCTGGGGTTTGACGGACCTCTTTAACTTTTCAATCAGGCGTTCCTCGACAACCTCGAGTGGTTCGTCCTTGATGGTTGCAGATGCCGCTACAGGATGTCCTCCACCCCCGAAATCCGACAGCACCTCTGATACATCCACTTCAGGAACCCTGCTCCTTCCAACAATCACAATCTTTCCGTCCATTGCCACGAGCATCAAGAGGGCATCAACCTCATCCATATCCATGATCCTGTGTGCAAGGTGTGCCACATCACCAAGGTATTCATCACTGACAGCCTTTGAAACCTTTATTTTGATGCCGTAAAGCTCGATATCCCTTGATGAGGACAACAGCTTGTTCAGGATGTTCAGTTCATCACGGTTAAGTTCTAACTTTATATACTCGGAGACGATTTTCAGGTTTGCCCCTTTCCGCAAGAGGTAGGCAACGGCAATGAGGTCGCGTCCGGTTGTCGAGGGAAACCGGAGAGACCCTGTTTCTTCGTATATCCCAAGACACAGAACGGTTGCATCAAGAGGAGAAATGGGGATCCTCTTTTCCTTAAGGATCTCGGTAAAAATCGTTGCAGTGGCACCCACATCTTCTACCACGTGAACCTCTCCTTCCACATCTCCCTCGCTGTGTGGATGATGGTCATAGACATGAATCCTGATGCCGGGTTTACCTATGAGTTTACCAAAAGGTCCAATCCTTGAAGGCTTTTTTGTGTCCACAAGAATAAGGCGGGTTACCTCATCGAGATCAATATCTCTCAGTTTTTTTATCTCCAGGGGTGAGTATACCCGGAGAAACTCCCTTACCTTCTTTTCCTGTGAGCCTGGAAATGCTGGTGTTGCATCGGGGTAGATCCTTTTTGCACCTAACATCGAGGAGAGACAGTCGAAATCAGCGTTTAGATGGCAGACTATTACGTCCATGTTCTACAGGATAACCTAACCGTCCGCCTTTTTTCTCAACTTTTTGCTTATTACAATGCGGTCTCTGCCGCTCTTCTTGGCCCTGAAGATAGCCTGGTCGGCGAAGGTGATAAGATCATCCGAGGTTTGAATGTTATGGACAGGCCAGCATGCAATCCCCATACTTGAGGTGATTTTCTCCTTTTCAATGCCCTTGAATCTGTGTACCCTCGTGAATTCTTTCAACCGCTCTGCCTCCACCTCCGCCCCCTCTATGCCTGTCTGTGGCAGGAGCATGATGAACTCCTCTCCCCCGTAACGTGCAAAGACATCGCTCTTACGTGAGTGTCTTTTTATAAGCTGGGCAAACTGGCGCAGGACGAGATCGCCGACCCTGTGTCCGTATGTGTCGTTTATCCTTTTGAAATGGTCTATGTCAAGCATAATACACGATATGGGTATATCGTACCGTTCAGCCCTGCTGAATTCCTCTTCAAGGCGGTTGTAGAAATACCTGATGTTATAGACACCTGTCAGATAGTCGGTAATTGCGAGTTTTTCAAGACGGGACTTTTCATTCTCAAGCCTCTCAAAAAAAAAGGCATTGTAGAGGGCATTTGCAGATACGTTGGCGATTGCGGTACATAGCTTTATTTCCCTGTCTGTAAAGCCTTTGTGTGTTCTTGATGTCCTTAAAAAGAGTGTCCCGATAACCTCATCCCTGTGTATGATCGGAAGGACTGCTATCGACTGGATCCCGAGAGGTTTAATCAGTTTTCTTACGGAACTCATGATAGGATCATTCTGGGCATCCTTTATAACAAGAGGTTTCTTTGACTGAAGGGCCTTTTTTATCTCGGGGTATTTTTTCAGGTCCAGTCTGATGTTGGATATACCGGGGTCTTCAAAAGAAGATATCACCGTTGCATACCGTTTTTCACCATACCCTACACTGATTATTGAACACCTCGAGACGTCAATAATTTCACTTAGCTTCCTGACAACTAAATACAGCACCTCCCTGGGATCAAGGGTGGATGATATCAGGTACGTAAGCTCTATAATTGCCTCAAGATCACGTTTTTCGTTGATCAGCCTCCTGAACCAGCTTTTGTTTTCTGCTGCCGACCTGAGTTTGTGTTCGAGATCTTCCTGGTGAAAAGGACTTATCAAGTAGCAGTCTATGTTATACTTTACAACCCCCTTGAGACCCCCGGGGATGTCTTCGGAGACAAGTGCAATGGCGGGTATATCAATCCTGTCCCCGTCAAGGGCGGCCGTTCCGTCAGGCGACTCCAGGATCAGTACATCATGTGAGGAGCGGGACAGGGCATCGTTGAGTTCCTCTGAAGAGGATATATATGCCGGTTCGTAATCGGTCCTCTTTCTGAAAAATGACTCAAGGAAGTCCCTCTCTTGCCCCCCCTTGTGATAAACAAGGACCTTTATACCTTTTTTCTTCATCAGTTTTTATTATAGCAAATTTTATACCTTTTTTCTGCTTTTCTCAAGAAACACTTCAAGTTTCTTCAGATCCAGTGTATTAACAACGTCCTCCTTTGCAAGCCATCCCCTTCTTGCCGTTGCAACACCATATCTCATAAACCCGAATTGCTCTTTAATATGTGTATCAGTGCTGATAATCAGTGGTATACCAAGTTCTTTTGCCTCTCTTATGTGCCTGTCATTGAGATCAAGTCTGAAGGGAAAGGCGTTTATTTCAAGGGCTGTTCCGGCCTCTTTTGCGGCCTCAAGTACGGCTTTCATATCAATTTCGTATGCCTCCCGTTCACCTATGATCCTTCCCGTAGGATGGGCGATGGCATTGACATAAGGACATTTTATGGCACTGAGGACCCTTTTTGTCAGTTGGTCCCTCGACTGCCTGAATCCGGAATGGATGGATGCAATAACGAAGTCGAGTTCCCGGAGAGTTTCTTCTGAGAAGTCCAGTAACCCATCA
>BDTA01000057.1 GCA_002897935.1 bacterium BMS3Abin08 | reverse complement strand
CTGTAGTTCTATGTCCTGATAAATAGTCCCTCCAAGGCCAACATTTACGTCAGGGAGTCAGGAACGTTGTTGTGTACTATGCATAACTTATATACTGTTAAGTTCCTACCTTTGTGCAATTGAAATGCGCTGGGCTTCTGTCTGGCGTAGTATGTTCTAATCCTGCAATTTCATCAACTTCACTTTCCTGCACGTCAATAGTTTTGCATAGTGTGTAACAACGTCCCCCATTTGCGTCCCACGGGTAGACCTTGTGGTCAGGATGCGGCTTTGACAGCGCCGAAATCATCGGCGTACAGGGCCTCTATGCCCATCTTCTTCATTAAGGTGATGACATGCCCCCGGCCTACCTTGTAGCCCAGGTATAGAAGTTCGTCCCGGATGCGCCGGGACCCGTAAAAGGGGTATTTTAGATGGATCTCGTCGATGTGCCGCATCAGCTCCACGTCTCGGGCACTTACCGCAACGGCTTTATAGTACAGGCTCGACCTGGAAAGTCCAAGCATCCGGCTTTGCCCCGAAAGCATTCGGGGTAGTTCATGCTGCCGCTCTATCATCTCTTTGCGCCCGGCTCGGCTATGCGCCCGAGCGCGACTGATAAAAAATCATTCTCCATTGCCAACTGCCCGATCTTGGCGTGTAGATCCTTTACCTCAGGTCCCTTCTCTGTCTTCCTCTCCTTTGAGAATACTTCTTCCGCCCCCTCCAAAAGCTGCTTCTTCCACTTCGTGATCTGGTTCGGATGCACTTCGAACCGTTCGGCCAGCTCTATTACCGTCTGTTCTCCCTTGAGGGCTTCCAGCGCTACCTTTGCCTTGAAGGCCGCTCCGTGGTTCCTTCTCGGTCTTCTGCTCATTCCACTGCTCCTTTCGGTCTGTTTTTCAGGGCATCCAGCCAAATTAGGCTTCGCCATTTGCCCTGTACGGGTCTATCAGTCGATCACTCAATCTCTGATACCCCTCCGTTTTAGTTTAGAGCAGCGTTATCACTTATGTCACTGTCCAGTTTTTCCAGACCAGCTCTCTAATTGCTTGTGAGTACAAACAAGGCCCAAACGGCTCCACAGTAAAACAAGGCATTGGTCCCGAATGCAAGCCAGCAGTGCTGATTTTGCGTGCGATATTTTTTCATGTTCAAATCGGCTTTAAGCATGCGGGAGACAGTGGCACGAGACAGCGGGGTCTACACATTTCACAATGTATCAAAAATGTAGACCCCTTGATGTTGAAAACTGCAGCGCTTCTTTGGCCTCCTTGTTGCAAAATCCGGCGCACCTCGAACATCCGATCCGATGAGCCTCGAACGGCAAATCCGGAAACAAACGAACACTTTTTAAAGTAAATTGGATACAGTGTTTGAAGTTATCGGATTCACATCTTTTACTGACGTTTGGGAACTTAGAGAACGAGGGAATTTTAGGATGTCCATAAAACTAACCGCAAGGGTTGTCCCTTAAGAGCTGCCTTAACAGGTGCTTGAGCCGTATGATGGAAAACTATCACGTATGGTTCTTAGGGGGGAGCGGGCCGGAAGGCCCGTGATCTACCCTGTAGCTGTAGCAAAAAACCGAAAAGGGTTATAATATCGCCAGATCTATTCCAGATCTATTGTTGAAGTATGGACTAATATCACTAAGGAGAGAACATAAGGTTTAAAACAGACTTTTTCTACAGACTCGTTAGATGTTAAAATATTATAATAAGAATAACTTTATATGAGTCCTTCAATTTTCAGAAAAAAAGGATACAGGTTTTATTTCCTTTCAAGCGAGGAGGATAGAATCCATGTCCATGTAACATGCGAGGACGGAGAAGCTAAATTTTGGCTTGAACCTATATTGTCGTTAGCTGTGTCTTATGGATTAACTTCAAGAAAGTTGAATGAAATTCAAAAAATTGTGAAGGAGCATAAAAATGAAATCATTAAAGCATGGCAAAGGCATTTCAGTAAGCGTTGAAAATATAACGCCTTTTGGCATATGGCTATTTGTAAAAGAGAAGGAATACTTTTTGAGCTATACGGATTATCCTTATTTTAAGGACCAAACATTAAGTGCCATACAAAACGTTCAATTGCTTCACGGTTATCATTTATACTGGCCAGATTTGGATGTTGACCTGGAAATAGACAATCTTGAGAATCCTGAGAAGTATCCGCTGCAATTTAAAACAGAACCACATCTAACAAAAAAATGATGCCTAAGACCAAGGGTCTACATCTTAAATATTAGCGTGCCCAGCGAAGGGTAGCGCAATCTAACGGGTGAAAGTTCCGTCATGGTAGAAGCCAAGCCATGTAGCTTGGATGGCAGAGGGTGAGGGAAACGTTATCCTCTGAAGCCCATCGACAAAGTGCCGTTAAGCGGTATGAGCAAATATCCGGGTCGGTGTTCCGATGATTCCCCTCACCACCATGTAACATGCCTCTATTGCTGTAATTATCACTGAATTCCATCCATATCACATCTTCAAAACCAACTTCATAAAACGCCGTCTTCACAAAAACATCATTTTTTCTTCATATTATATTCAAATTTCAGCAGTATCATAGTATCTGAACAAGCACACTTGTATTGCAGGCTAAGGAAAGAGGAGGCAAAGTGAAAGATGCAGGGTTGTCAGGATGACGGATAAAGACACTATAAACATCATCGGCGCCGGCCCTGGATCACTGGTGGCGGCTATTGTCCTTCGCAAACACGGGTTTGCCGTGAAGGTCTTTGAGATGTCTCCGGATGTCGGACGCCGTTTGAGCGGGGATTTTCAGGGTGTTGAAAACTGGAGTTCCGAGAAAGACGTTACGGAAATACTCGGGGAGATTGGAATCGGGATAAACTTCCTATGGATGCCTTATTCCGAGGGAACGGTATATGCGCCGGGGATGAAACCCATTGAGGTAAAATCAGGCAAACCGATCTTTTATCTTGTCAGGAGGGGCAGTATGCCCGGAACCCTTGACTGGGGATTAAAGCAACAGGCATTGTCGCTGGGGGTGGAGATTATATTCAACCACCGCCTTGATACCTTCAAAGGAAAGGCCATCGTGGGTACAGGACCCAAGGGGGCTGATGCCATTGCCGTCGGCATAACCTTTAACACTAAGATGCGGGATAAAGCAGTCGTAGTGCTCGATGACACTATAGCCCCAAAGGGTTATGCATATCTCCTTGTAAAGCAGGGGTACGCGACAATGGCCACCGTCCTTTACAGAGAGTTCAAAAAAGCAGATGATTGCTTTGAAAAGATGCTGAGTTTTTTCAAAGATAAGATGGATATGGATATCAAAAACAGGAAAAAATTCGGAGGTTATGGAAATTTCTTCATTCGTGATAAGCAAACACGCAATGAAAAACTCTATATTGGTGAAGCAGCAGGTTTTCAGGACTGTCTCTGGGGTTTCGGGATGAGATACTCGATGTTGTCAGGCTATATAGCTGCAAAAAGCTTCATAGAAGGTTCAGATTATGATGTGCTCTGGCAAAGGGAACTAAGGCCGATGCTTGAAACCTCTCTCGTTAACCGCTATCTGTTCGAAAGGATTGGCCATGCCGGCTACAGGTATCTGAGTAAATGTTTTGCTAAGGGTGATCCTGCCAAAATCCTCAAAAAACATTATAACCCCTCTTTTTTAAAGAAGCTTCTGCTTCCCCTTGCAAAAAGGAGATATGAAAGCAGGGTCAGGGATCTGAGCTGCAACCATGAAGACTGCTCCTGTGTGTGGTGCAGGTGCGGTACAAAGGCTTGTCTATAATGGAAACTATAAATTATATAAATAATACATATCATGACGATATAAAACAGGATGTTCAATCCGGCTTAACAGCATCACAAAAATTTATTCCCAGTAAATACTTCTACGATGCCCGTGGCTCGGCCCTTTTCGAGAAAATTTGCGGTTTGCCTGAGTACTATCCTACACGTACGGAATTGTCTATATTACGAGACGTCGCTCCGTCTATAATGCATTATTCCCGGCAAGGTGATATTGTTGAGTTAGGGGCAGGCTCAAACCGGAAGATCAGAACCCTCCTGGATATTGTCCCAAAAAATAAATTATCAAATATACGGTATATACCGGTAGATGTCAGCGAAGCAGCTCTGGAGGCGTCATTGGAAGAATTACTTAAAATGTATCCCGGGCTGAAGCTGACCGCGATAGTTGCTGATTTTACCAGACATTTGGAGATGATACCGTGTGGCCGGGAGAAACTGTTCGTCTTTTTCGGCAGTACCATAGGGAATTTCAATGAAGACGAGGGCGATGTTTTTCTAAAAAGTGTTGCCGGTTCCATGGGGAAGGGTGACCGTTTTCTGCTTGGTATCGACATGTTGAAGCCACGGGATATATTGGAAGGCGCTTATAACGACTCCTCGGGGATTACGGCTGAATTCAATAAAAATATTCTGAACGTTTTAAACCGGGATTTGGGAGCTGATTTTAATTTAGAACATTTCCATCATCGCGCCGTCTTTAACGCAGAAAAAGAACGGATAGAGATGTATTTGCAGGCTAACGTTGATGTAGCTGTAGAGATAAGTTCCCTGGGATTAACAGTTGAATTGGAGGAAGGTGAAAACATTCTCACCGAGATTTGCAGGAAATTCACTAAAGACAGTGTAGACCGGATGGCCTTCAATGCCGGGTTGAATGTCACTAAATGGTTTTCCGATCCAAAAGGTTGGGTTTCCCTTGTAGAGATGGAAGCATGAAATGAAAGGAGGTACCTTATGGAGTTGATGAAAGCAAAACCGGGGCAACAATCGCTTGGATTACGGCTCATCCGGGCAATAATGAAAGCCGGGAGGCTGTCGTTCACGAACAGAGAGGGCACATTAAAGGCTGTTAATGATCTTGTTTTTAAGATGGAAGGGGGTTGTTCATGCTGGAACAAATCAAGGTTGGCCGCTATTGTTGTGCGCCGTCAACACAAATAGAAAATTTCAGACCTCTTGTCGGAGATGATCTGATAGATGAACTGCTGGAGCTTGCGGCGGATTTGCGTAACGTCCGGATCTGCCACATTAATGCAACACCATTTGGCGGTGGAGTGGCTGAGCTGCTTTCCCGCGAGATCCCCATTCTGAAAGCCCTCAAGGTGCAGGCCGACTGGAGGATCATACACGGGGATCAGGAGTTCTTTTCCATTACAAAGTCGTTTCACAATGCCATTCAGGGACAGGAATTCAATCTTACGGATAGCACAAAAGATATTTACCTCCAGCAAAACCGGAGAAGTGCAGAACTACTCACATCAGACTATGATGTGTTTATAGTGCATGACCCTCAGCCTGCAGCGCTTCGATATTTCAATAAATACAAAGAGGGTAAATGGGTATGGAGGTGTCATATAGACAGCTCTGATCCCAACATGGAGCTGTGGAATTTTGTAAGACCCTTCATAGAATCCTATGACGCAGTTGTTTTTACACTGAAAGAGTTTGTGCCGACTGATCTGAACGTTAAGCTGACAGAGTATATTCTGCCTGCCATAGACCCTTTCAGCTCCAAAAACATGGAGCTTCCGGAGGATGTTTACCGCAGCGCCGTTGCCAACTCCGGAGTTGATATGCGCCGCCCACTGATATTGCAGGTCTCGCGTTTTGATCCATGGAAAGACCCACTGGGAGTTATTAAGGCTTATCAACTGGTTAAGCAGGAGAGGCCGGATGTTCAACTGGCAATGGTAGGCTCTCTGGCGGGAGACGACCCTGAGGGTTACGAAATTTTATCAAGAGTCAACGAGGAATCAGCCAAAGACCCTGATATCTATGTATTCACAAATCTTGAAGGGATAGGCAATATGGAGGTTAACGCGTTCCAGCGCTCGGCAAATGTAGTAATACAAAAATCTATCAGGGAAGGATTCGGCCTGGTGGTATCAGAGGCTTTATGGAAGAGAACACCTGTAGTGGCCGGAAACGTCGGGGGTATCAGAACGCAGATACCCGATGATATGCAGGGCTTTCTGGTCAATAATGTGGAAGATTGTGCCGATGCGCTTCTTCGCCTCCTGAATGACGATGCCCTGCGAAAAGAGTTCGGAGAAAAGGGCAGGGAGAAGGTGCAAAAACATTTTCTCTACCCGCGAATGATCCGTGATGATCTCAGGCTTGTCAAGAAGCTTGTATCGTCTTGAACTATGGGATACAAGCGGCATTCAGTATCTCAAAGGCTACAATGAAAAACGTCAGGGAAAAGCTCTTCGGTGCTTTTTTACAACACAGCGCTCATTCGCGTAGCTGCGGGTATCCTTGTATTAACATGAACCCTATCCTTGCCAGGTGTAGCCATGGACATGAGTTCATTAACTGTTGTGAGTCAAGCAGACAGGCTCTAATTTTTTGAAGGTGAGGTGAAAGATGGATAAAACAATCGCAACAGCAGGAGTTCTCACCATAGCATGGGCCATCCGGTTCTTTCTGTTTTACAGGAAGAAGGAATACAGGGCAGCCGTTTCATCAGGTGTTCAGAAAGTAATCACAAAAGTGCAAAGAAGATACGACCCTGACTTAATAGTTGCAAAGGCAGCAAGAGCCCTCGGACTACTGTTTACATGGGAAGAGGAGACATTCTGTACGGAGATGGTTATCTTCGGGGCATTCAACATGTCTGCAAAACTCTCTCCTTATGAAGAGATATCGGCAGCGTTGTTACCGGAGAAGCCCCGGAGAGTATGACTTCTCCTGTCAGATGGGTATGATCAGAGGTAAACTCATAGTTGAAGAATAAGGAGGTAATACATTATGCATAAAGACCCGGTTTGTGGAAGGAAGATGAACCCCAACAAGGCCCACATTACAATAGAGCACGGAGGCAAGAAATATTATCTCTGCTGCCCTTTGTGCCAGGCAGAGTTTGAAAAGAATCCTGAAAAATATATAAAACAGGGAAAAGCCTGAGTGCGGGGCAGGAAAGAGTTCCGCCCCTTGCCCGATACCCTTTCCTGCCCCCATCGATATAATGCATTACCTTGCTCAGGTGTCTCTATTATCAGGAGGGGATGATTGCTCATGAGCACATAGCAGTGATGCAGAACACCATACTTCTCCTCAGCCTTTGCTAAATATGGTCCGGCCATATACTATCATCACTATCATCAGAGCGAGTTATCATCTGTTTGCTGAGATTATGTTTAGCGAAATCCATTGATATTTTTGAATGTTCAAATAGGAAGGTTACTCAATCTTGGGAGTGACCCCAAAACTGCCGTAACCTGTTACGGCATAGTCGTATTTTCAGTTACTGAAGTTGGAATGCACGAAGAAAAATCTAACGATTGAACAACTTGTATTTTTTTATGATATTTTCTGAGTTTTCCTTAAGTTTCCGGACCGGGTTAACAATGTCATAGTTTACAAATGCTGATATATAAATCAAGTAAATAATCAATCTATTCTTTAATGATGAACCTTGCCTTAAATATTTACCGACCTCTTCCTTCGCTTCGTGAAACATGCCGATTTTTAGCATAAGCATCGCTTTGTCATAGGGAAGAAACTCGATAAATGATTTGTATTTCTTTTCAATAAGACTATCTATATCTGCAATAAATTCAGGTCCCGGGAATTCAATATCATTTTTATGCAATGCTATAAATTCCTTAAGGAATTTAATCTTATTTCTGAATCGATATTCCGCATTATGAAAACTTACCGATTTATTATGTTTTCTCCAGAAACCAAGACATAGAGGAAGAGGGTTGAATTTCCCCTCAAGGGATAGCCGGCACCACGTCGGGAAATCTTGGGCTAATCCTTTGTAAATAGTGAATCCTCCTATCTTCTGCAAGACTGATTTTCTGACCATAACCGTTGGATTATAGATAAAATTGCTTTTGAAGAGAAATTCTTTAAGTGCTGACCCAACCGGATCATTCATAGCAATTCTCTTGTCAGGATGATTTCTGACATAATCTATCTTCTTGCATTCAGAATCTATAAGGCAACATTCGCCATAACTTAAAACAACTTCATCATCCATAAAACTGCTTAATTGCTTTTCAAGTTTATATTCAGGCCATAGATCGTCTCCGTCTATGAGAGCAATAAAGTCGCCTTTTGACAGACTAAGAGCCTTATTATGTGTTAAACAAATATTGTCAATACCTCCATGCATTTGAAAAAAATACTTTATTCTCTCATCCTTATATGAATTAATAATATTTCTTGTATTATCAGTAGATCCATCGTCCATAATGATCCATTCCCAGTTCTGATAAGTCTGGCCTAACACACTATGTATAGTCTGTTCTATATATGATTCTAAATTATAAACAGGTGTTATAATACTTATCAGTGGTTTGGTAATCATTATCAGTGCAAGGCTTGTTCTGTAACAAATTCAGGATCTCTCATAGAAATTGAAACAAATTTATACAATATGACAGAATATATGCATTTTAGACAACCCTCCGCAATTTAAGTTAAATTATTATGTCATTTTATTGTATATCATATATCCTTAAACCCGAACTACGCAAGGGGCTCCTGCGGGTTAAAGATTTACCTTCTTGTCCATCTTTTGCCGGTCGTTAGCCGCACAATCTATGCTGCTACCTGAAGTTGCCCTTTCAAAACTGCAGGGCCAACAACTCAGTATTAGTTGATTCTTGAAAAAATCCACAAAAATTGTGAAAATTTTTACCTTTTGTGCTACCATTCAAAATGCTTAAAAAGGCAAATTCTTATCACCGACCTATTCTTTCAGATTTCCATACTTTTACTGGGAAAAGAGGTGCAACCTTGTCTGTTCTATCTGTATTGGTTACGGAACACATGAGATCGATCAATGGTGTTTAGCTTTATCATAAAACATTTCCGTTCAGATGATAGATGAATTTAAGATCAAAGGGACCGCGTTTGTCAATATTACACCCGATGACGCTTTCTTTGATCAGCGTTGGGGGAAAACCCGGATATTCTTATCGTAAGGAATGTGCTGACAACATAAACCATTACCTTACATGAATGCCACTTTATTTCCCACAACATTCAAACAGACCGATTCCTCAGCCACAAACAATATTTTTTGTCACAGTGAACGATATATTCTGAAGAGTGAAGCATTAGCCTTGGGTTAGCCTCTAAAAAATAATAAGGACGGCACCTATGTGTGGCATAGTAGGACACATTAGTATTCGATCGCATATAGACAAAGCACTATTTGGTGTAATGTGCGATACAATTGCTCATCGCGGACCGGATGATGCCGGTCTTTACTTTTCGAGTGATACCCGGATAGCTCTCGGTCACAGAAGACTCTCATTTCTCGACCTATCAGAAAGAGGACGCCAACCGATGAGCAACGGAGAGGGCACCATTTGGCTAACTTTCAATGGAGAGATCTACAATTTTAAAGAAATACGAAGAGAATTAGAATCAGCTTACTCCTTTAAGACTGGTACCGACAGTGAGGTGATTATTGCCGGATATAAGCGCTGGGGATACAAAGTATTGGACAAACTGAAAGGAATGTTCGCATTCGGCTTGTATGACACAGACCGGCGCAAATTGTTTTTGGCAAGAGACAGATTTGGTATTAAGCCATTGTACTATTATCAAAACAACGATCAATTCATATTTGGATCGGAGATCAAGGCAATCCTCGCATCAAATGTTGCGCCAAAGGACATTGACTTTAGTTCGTTCACAGACTATTTTGTTTATCGCTATATCCCGTCACCCAAAACAATCTGGCAGGATATTAAGAAGCTGCCGGCTGCGCATTATTTAGAAGTGGATGTGAACTCTTTGCACACCATGTCGAAGGAGTATTGGACTTTAGGTCACCGAAACCAAAATATTAACGAGAAGGAACTGATAGAGGAGATAGACCAACTCATTCTTCGATCAGTCAAACAACATACCGTAGCCGATGTGCCCATTGGATCGTTCCTAAGTGGAGGTTACGATAGCAGCGCCCTGGTTTACTATGCGAAAAGGTTCGCGTACGACCCCCATACCTTTTCCATCGGTTTTGCCCGTTGGCACGACAGTGAACATAAGTATGCTAAAGTTGTAGCTGACTCCTTAGGATTGAAGAACAAGGTGGTGGTGGCAGATGACCATAGCCTCGATCTGTTGAGTAAAATGGCATGGGTCTATGATGAACCGATCGCAGACATATCCATCATACCCACTTATATTGTCAGCCAACTTGCAAGAACCAATGTTAAGGCAGTCTTGAGTGGAGAAGGAGCTGATGAATTGTTTGGGGGATACTCCTGGCAAAAGAATTTCTTTGACTTGCAATATCCAACAAGTTGGAAGGACAGGGCAAAAAGGCTATTCACCCCCACAGATACGGTGGAGTATTATGCCAATGCCATGGCGATGGGTTGTTTTAATAGTGATGAGTTGAAGGAAATGCTGAATCCAAACCTACATCAGTATATTGCAGATGACGTCCATTGGTTTTACAGACAGCATTATGACGAGGAGTTGAGTCCTTTGAAGTCCATCCAGAAAATGGATATCAAATGTTTTATGGGAGAGTTGGTGTTGACCAAAATAGACAGGGCAAGCATGGCAAATTCGCTCGAGGTCCGAGTACCATTTCTTGATCATGAGTTATTTGAAAGAATATTCTCTGTTTCAGAGCGGAACTATTTCAAACAGGGTATCACAAAATATGTGCTACACGAAAATCTGAAAGCCCACTTTCCTGCAAGGATCATGAAAAGAAAGAAACAGGGTTTTGTCTGGCCTGATAGCTACTACATGGACATCGACTGGTACAATAAACATCTGCGACAAAGCGAAATGGTAGAGCATGGTATAGTGAACAAATCGTATATAGATAAGCAGATCGCTCAGAAGCACCATTGGAAATTGTGGAAACTAACGATAATGGAGAAATGGTTCGCACACTACATAGGCTAATCTTATTTTTGGTCATATGGGTACCGCTGTAACAGTTTAGTCCGCATGCGGGGTGCTGTGGGAGAAAAACCCCGGCTACCCGATTATATTTATACCCAAATCCAGCGACAACTGATGTTAAGGAGGAGCATGACAGTATCTTCAGTCATTCTCGACGGGCATCCGGCCCGTCTCCGAGGGAATTTTGCGATTCACCCTCCCGGTGAATCTTATGCAAAATTCAAATCCCTTCAGATACTCTCATTC
>BDTA01000056.1 GCA_002897935.1 bacterium BMS3Abin08 | reverse complement strand
AGGGAAGTAGGCCCTGCCCTCACCATGGGCAACCCACACCCCAAGAGCAGAACCCTCCATCCCCTTCAGAAAAACCGATGGTGACGGCAGTATCCCGACCGTTGAAAAACGTGATTCAAAACGTCCGGAACGGTTCCTGATGAAGCGCGGCTGCACCCTGTCATCGAGTCCCTTCCAGGGGACCCATCCAAGGAGGGCCATCAACTGGCACCCGTTACACACACCCAGACTGAACGTATCATTCCTGTGATAGAAGAGGTCAAACTCATCACGGACCCTGCTGTTAAACCTGATCACGCCCGACCATCCCTTGGCAGAGCCAAGCACGTCGGCATAACTGAAGCCTCCAACAAAGGCCAGACCCCTGAAGCGTTCAAGGGAGGCCCTGCCCCGGGCAATATCCGACATGGTTACGTCCCATGGTTCAAAGCCTGCCTGGTAAAAGGCGGCAGCCATCTCTCTGTCGCTGTTACTGCCCTCTTCCCTGACGATGGCAACCTCCGGCTTGCTCCTGCGTGTCAATATCTCGGGTGGGGTAAGCTCGGGGCTAAAGTTCAGGCTGAAATCCGGCCCCTTTCTTTCATAAACCGCCCCCCTTTCTTCATCAATACATTCCGGATCCGCCTGGAGCCGGTCAATCCGGTAGCCCGTCTCCTCCCAGAGCGCCCTCAGGGGAGGCATCTCTTCCCTCATGACCTCAACGCCGTTACATCCGACGACCACCAGTGGTCCCTTCATGGTCCTGCCGATTATCTGGAAGGGGATTTCCCTTTCCTCAAGAAGTCCCGTAACGGTATCCTCATTAACGTTCAGGTATTCAAAAACAAGGCCCAGCTCTTCGGAGAAAAGCAACCTCAACGGCTCAACCCCCTCCTTACCGATATCTACCTCTATCCCGCAGTTCCCTGCAAATGCCATCTCCAGGAGTGTGGTTATAAGACCACCGTCGCTCCTGTCGTGACCTGAGAGTATAAGCCCCCCTGTGATGAGTTCCTGTACGGCGCCGAAGGCCTTTTTGAGGATATCGGGGCTGTCCAGGTCAGGCGGCTCATCACCTACCTGGCTATAGACATGAGCAAGGGCGGTTCCCCCCATACGGTATCTGCCGAGTCCGAGGTCTATATAGATCAGTCTGCTCTCACCGGGTTTCTTTATGTCCGGTGTTATCACCTTCGAGATATCCGGGGATGTTACGTATGCTGAGATCACCAGGGCCCCTGGTGACTTTACCACCTCTGAACGGCCGTTGGGGTCCTGAACAAGGGCAGCCATCGACAGGCTGTCCTTACCACCGTCGACGGCAATACCCAGATCAAGCATTACATCCCTCAGGGCCACTGCGGCCTCATAGAGCCTTGCACCCTCACCGGGGAGTTTTGCCGCCCACATCCAGTTGCCGGAACACTTGATATCCTCAAGGCCCGATACGTTCGCCCATACGATATTCGTGACGGCCTCTCCCACGCTCATCCTTGCCATTGCCGCCGGACTGATAAGACCCTTTAAGGGTTGCTCGCCTATAGAGATGGCGGCACCGGTCAGGCCAAAATGGCTCTGTGCTATAACGGCCACATCGGATATGGTAAGTTGAAGGGGGCCCGTACACTGCTGCTGTGCAATGAGACCGGTTACGCTCCTGTCAACCTTGCTTGTCAGAAACCGCTTTGAGCCCACAGAGACAAGACGGAGGACCCTCTCCAGTGCATCCCCGACCGTGACACCCCCGGGGAGGACAAGGGGCTTCAGCTCCGGCTGAAGCCGTTCAAGGGCAAAGGTCTTTTCCGGCATCTGGCCGAGGACCTTTGAGAGGTCAAGCTGCTCAGGGGTGCTGTTGTCGGCGGAATCATGGAGGATAATATACCCGTCCCCCGTAATCTCACCGATTACGGAGAAGGGAACCTTCTCCCTCTCACACAGGGCGCTGAACAGTTCGTGACTCTCAGGCCTTATGAGGAGGGCGTCGTTTTCCTGGTACTCGGCCCCCCATATCTCAAGGACGGAGAGTGTGTTGTCTCCGAGAAGGACGTTCCGGATCTCTATCTTTGCACCGGCCGGATAGACGATCTCCTTTACCACATTGGAGTTGCCGCCCGCCCCCTGGTCGTGAATGCTGACGATGGGGTTTTCAGCGCCCCTCTCGACACAGGCACGAATGACGCGGTTCAGCTTCTGCTCCATCTCCGCATCACCGCGCTGGACTGCGCTGAAATCGAGTTCCTCTATGTTTTCCCCCTGGATCATGCTCGATGCAGCGCCACCCCCGATGCCTATCCTGTATGCCGGGCCGCCGACCTTCACAACGAGCATGCCCGGCTCAGGTCCACCCTTTTCTATATGCCTGTCATCTATCTGTCCCACTCCAGCGGTAAACATGATCGGTTTGATCCACTCACGGCGCTCCCCGTCGGGGAGCCTCAGGCCGAAGGACCTCGTGTAGCCCTGAATTATGGGTTCGCCGAACTTGTTTCCGTAATCCGAAGAGCCGTTACTTGCCTCGATCTCGATCCTGAGGGGGCTTGCAAGGTTCGGTGGGTACTTAAACCCCCCATCCTCCCAGGGCAGGGGGTATCCCGGTATCAGGAGGTTTCCGACACAGTATGCAGCAGTGCCGGCAACAACGAGGCTGCCCCTTCCGGTGGCATGGACATCCCTGATCCTCCCGCCTGTGCCGGTCTCGGCGCCGGGAAAGGGTGCGACACCTGTGGGGAAGTTATGTGTTTCAGCAGTAAAGATTATATGGTATCTAAGGTTGTTCAGCCTGAAAGGGGATACGGAGTCGGTCCTTTCAGGCAGGATAGTCTCGATGTCGTAACCACTGATGGCGCTTGAATTGTCCTTGAAGGCAATTACGCTGTTTGAAGGAGCCGACCGGAGGGGGGCGGCGATGATATCCAGGAGTGACTCACCGGTCTCCTTGCCGTCAATGATCAGCCTCCCCTTAAAGAACCAGTGCCGTGAGTGCTCGCTGTTTGACTGCCCGAGGTCAAAACACTCCACATTGGTCGGGTTTCGTCCTATCTCATTCACAAAGAGGTTGTAATAGTAGTCGATATCCCAGTCATCGAGGCCAAGCCCGGCCTCCCTGTTGATTTTCCTCAGGGCCTCCTTCCCCTCCTCCATAAGGGGAACAATATATACCGGCTCGGGCCTTATGCCCGTCTCAAAGCCTTTAAGTCTCTCGGGATAGAGACACTCCGTCATTCTGTCGTGTACAAGGGAAAGGAATGTCCCGGAAGCCCCTCCACGGAGAACCTCTGAGAGTTTCTCTCTGAAGAGGAGTTTATACCTCCTCGACCTCTCAATCCTCTCTATCTTTCTTATGCCCGAGGCACGGCATACAGATACTGCATTGGTCGACCACGAAGTGGTGAAGTTCAACCTCGGCCCCACTTCAACGATTAATGGCCAGCCGTCATCCGGTCCACCCCCCGGCGGATCGAGGAATGATTTATCAGAGAAGTTTTCAGGCTCGAAGGTCTCTGAAAGGAGCCACCCGAGTTTCCCGGTCTCCGTTTCATCCAACGGCTCAGCCACCTGGATATAGAAACAGTATTCTGTGGAGAGGCCCATAACTTCAGGGAAGTCCGATCTCCGGGGAAGCCTGTCCTTGAATTCAGAGACAAGTCTCGCCCTCATGCCCTCATCAATGGCAGGTCGTCTGAAAAAATACATCAGGTCCATTAGCTGCTCCCTTTCAAGAAATTGACTGATATTTTAACCTATCTTGCAGGGTTTTGGGGAACAGGGGGTTTGAATAAATCCCCTGTTTTGTTATTTGGGGTCTGTGCAAAAACTCGAAGAGTTGCCGTTATTTCGTCATTCCGGCTTGTCGGGAATCGTTCCTTGGAAGGATTCCCGACTCCCGAATGCGTTCGGGATTGCGGGAATGACTAATGACTGTTATTTAGAGTCTGTCCATAAACTGTTGTTTTATATTTTTGTCATACCCGAGGTCTGTAGTCGGGTATCCAGAACTTATTGAAAAGACTGGATTCCGGCCCAACTGACCGCGGGAATGACGGCTCTATTGTTGAGTTTATACACAGACTCTATTTATACACAAACCATAGTTGATGCACTCGTAAAAAGTCCTGATTGTCACCCTGAACATTCAATGCCTATCCTGCCTGCCCCGGCCTGTTTGAACGTACTTTTGGCAGGGAAACGTGATAAGAACCGAAATTGGGAGGATTTGTGATATTATGGAAGCGAGGTCTTTTTTTTCGATCCTGCTGCAATTTCAGGCCCCGGGAAAACAGAGCGTATGAGGCGTGAGGCAGAGCTGTAAAGGGGTATATCTCTATTGAGCCGACAACCGTAGATGGACTTATCTTTGACAGCACCGACTACTATCTTAAGAAGGTAAGGGGCCCTGATGATGGGCTTGACAGGTTCGAGAACGGACTCCTGACAGACCTCTTTGCAGAGGGTCCGTCCGGCATTATGGTCTCCGACCTCAAGCATAAGTTTTACAGGAAGCTCGACGGGCTGAGGAATACGGTCTTTGACAACCTCATCTCACGGGGGTATTTCAACACAAGGCCCGACAGGGTAAGGAAGGTCTACCTGTCTGTGGGGATATCAGTTGCGGTACTGGGAGGTTTTGCAGGCATCTTCCCTGGAGATCTTCTCTCCCTGTCCCCGCTGAAGTCGATAGCGGCGTTTGTCGTTACAGGAGGAATAATCGCCGCCTTTTCAAGGATTATGCCTGCAAAAACAGTAAAGGGGGCAAAGATCTATCAGGCATGCAGGGGATTCGAGGAGTTCCTTACACGTGCCGCGAAGGACCGTCTTGAGAGAATGGCAGACAAGAAACTCTTCGAGAAATACCTCCCTTATGCCATAGCGCTCGACGTCTCGGACCGGTGGGCAAAGGCATTTGAGGGCATATATCAGGAGCCCCCCGGCTGGTATGTCACCCCCCGTGGTTATGTGACGTTCGATACCGTCTCATTCAACCGTTCCCTGGAGACCTCTCTTTCGAGCATGGGACAGGCTATGTTTACCGCGCCGAGGAGCAGTGGCGCCGGAAGCGGGGGCTTTTCTGGAGGAGGATCCTCGGGAGGAGGTTTCGGCGGCGGTGGAGGAGGAAGCTGGTAATACCATGCCCGGCCCCCCAGGGATTTGCTTTCTCAAAAATGCTCCTTCTATAATAGATTAACCAATGGTCAGCGCATTCAGACTCTTTATAAGCCGTATAACCGTCAAGACACTGCCTCAGGCGAAGAGAATAATTCGGATAGTCGTGGGATTCACACTGCTTCTGGTCGGCCTGTTACTCATCGTGCTGCCCGGCCCTGCGTCGGTGGTAATACCGCTTGCGCTTGCGATACTTGCCGGAGAATTCGTCTGGGCAAGGAGGCTTCTCGACAGGTTCAATTCCGGCTTGCATCATATTTTCAGAAGAAAGGGGAAGAGAGGTTGAGACACTTCCTGATACTGCTGTTGGTATTACCCCTTTTCATCTCCTGCGGTTACAGAGTCCAGAGGACCTCTGATCTTCCGTTTTCGTCAATCATCCTGAAGAAGGTGGAGAATCATACATCCGAGCCGGGACTCCAGGACAGGTTCATAGAGGCGTTCACTGAAGAGGCGCTTAAGCATGGAATCCACACATCCGGATCTGAAGGCCCGTCCCTTGTAGTCCTGATAAAGGAATACCGTCTCTCAACCGTAAGCATCAGGAACGACCTTTCCGCAGAATACCGGATAGAGATAAAGGCGGACGTAAAACTCTCTCTCCCGGATGGTTCGATAAGGGAGTTCAAGGGGCTGGCCTCTGAATTTCTTGAGACCTTTGCCGCAGCCGAGAGTATTCAGGCCATCCAGGCCCGGAAGGAAGTCGCAAACTACAAGGCACTCAGGGATCTCAGCCAGAGGATAATTGCCAGGATATTATACTCTCCCGGATGAGATGTCTTCTGAAGCCGTGATGCCCCGGCTCTGTAAATGACGGAGTTTGACCGCACCTTCGTGAGCAGTTGCCTTGAATTAAACGGGAACACTGAATATGGGCTTAAAAAAATTCATAAAAGAAGCGGAAAAGGGGTTTCCGTCAGGGTTTTATTTCCTTTATTCAAAGGATCCCTTTTTTCTGAGTGAGGCAACATCAAGGATAACGGACAAGATACCTCCTGAGAAACGCTCTTTCTCCCTTATGGCCTTTGATATGGAAAACTCTTCAGGATCAGTATCTGCCATAAAGGATGTCATCGGGGTCCTCAATACCGCAGGTTTCTTTGGAGGACGTAAGACCGTAATCCTCAAGAACACACAGGCATTAAAGAAAGCTGATATAAAGGTGCTGTCAGGCTACCTGAAAGACCCTGCGCCGGATTCGCTTCTCGTGATGCTTGCAACCAAATCACCTCCGGCCCTGCTGAAAGAGCTCCTCAACGGCCACAATCTGTTCGCCCTTGATATGAAGGAGCGTGAGCTGAGGCTCTGGGCGGGAGGCGTAGCCAGGGGGGTCGGGGTTTCAATTGATCCGGATGCGCTGAACTACATCATGGCAATTACGGGTGGTGATGCCGGAAGGATATACTCGGAGATTGAGAAGCTGAGCCTCCTCGGAAAGGAGGGGATAGGGCTGGATGATATCCACCAGACACTTCCCGGCACTGTCCAGTCCAATGTCTTCAACCTTGCCGGTTCAATCATCCAGAAGGACGCCAAGAAGACCTTCAGGATATTCAACTCTTTAAAAGAAGGCCTTGACCCATATTCAATTATTGGAGCAATAAACTGGAAGTTTGCCGACCTTTACAGGAAATCCGGAAAGGAGAGGGGGGGGTACTATCGCAAGGCCTTTAAATATATGCTTGAGGCGGACAGAAGACTGAAGTCCTCAGGAGGAGAGTATCCCCTTGAGGAACTCCTGATCAAGCTGCTTCAGATCTGAAGGCGGCGGTAACCTTCTTCATAAGCCTTGATATTTTCCGTGAAGCAGTGTTTCTGTGTATTATGCCCTTTGAGGATGCCTTGGAGATTACCTTGATAGCCTCCTTCAGCGCATCCTGCGCAGTCTCGGCATCTTTTGCGCCGACCGCAGTATCAACCTTCTTGACGATTGTCTTTATACGACTCTTCCATGCCCTGTTTCTGAGGGCACGTTTGTCTGCCTGTCTTACACGCTTGAGAGCTGATAGATTCTTCTTTACCATCTGTCCTCCTCAATGAAAATTGGAGTTCTATCTTAATACAACACCGACATTAAAATCAAGTGACCCCCCTCACCGCCCCGGTCTTTTTCCGCCTTTTTAATTAGGGCCTGTGTATAAACTGCATGTATTTGTCATTCCCGCAATCCCGAACGCATTCGGGAGTCGGAAATCCTTCTTGAAGAACGATTCCCCGAAAGCTTTCGGGGAATGACGGAATAACGACAACTGTTCGACTTTGTACACGAATCCTAAATAGAGTCTGTGTATAAACTCAACAATAGAGCCGTCATTCCCGCGGTCTGTTGGGCGGGAATCCAGTCTTTTCAGTAACTTCTGGATACCCGACTACAGACTTCGGGTATGACAAAAATATAAAACAACAGTTTATACACAGACTTTTAATAGAGTCTGTGTATAAAGTCAGTCTCTCTATCTGTCATTCCGGCAGTCCTTAAGCTTGTCCCCGCATGTAGCAGGCGGAGGCCGGAATCTATTCTTTTCAATAAGTTCCGGATGCCCGATTACAGACTTCGGGCATGACAAAAATAAAAAACGGCAATTTATACACAGACACTAATTATAATATGCTTCTTCAGGCTTATCCAAAACACTTCACTTATTTTAGAAAACATGGTACAATTGTTTTATGGAAAGAAGGGGCTCCGGTAGAACAACGGTGAGTTTAAGGGCAGAGCGTATCTCGGGCAATACAAAAAGGGCAGTATTAATAGAGAATATCTCTGAAACCGGGATACATATGATAACTGCTCCTGCAAAAACCGCTGCAAAATTTAAGACAGGGATGGAGATTAACCTGAAATTCAGACTGTCTTCAGGAGAGACGCTTAATCTCCGGTGCAAAGTAAGATGGGCATATGCCGAGACCCCTCCGGATGGCCTAACAGACAGTGTGGGGTTGCAAATCATAGACCCCCCCTTGAGATATAGAGAGTTTGTGAGAACCATGCGTTGATCAGGTTTCGTGGTTTATTCACCCGGATGGTGATCCCGAAATACTCCGGGATTCCACGGAGACGGGCAGGCCGCACGCCGACAATGAGTGAAGTGTCTATTATATTGCTTCCAACAACCGTTTATCACTGGATTCGGGTCCTGATAGATTAGAGATATGCCCGGGATCAGTGCAGGTCTTCTCATGTACCGTTATCGCAACGGGGTTCTCCAGGTCTTTCTTGTACATCCGGGCGGCCCTCTATGGGCCGGCACGGATGAGGGAGCGTGGTCCATACCGAAGGGTCTGATCGACCGGGATGAAGACCCGCTCTCGGCGGCCCGGCGGGAGTTTGAGGAAGAGACCGGTTTGAAGGCCCATGGGAGGTTCATTCCCCTTACTGAAGTGAAATTGAAAAGCGGCAAGGTGATTCATGCATGGGCCTTTGAGGGCGATTGCGATCCGGAGCAGATCAGGAGCAACCTCTTCTCGATGCAATGGCCTCCCCGCTCCGGCAAACAGCAGGAATTTCCGGAAGTGGACCGAGCCGGGTGGTTTGACCTGGAGGAGGCAAAAAAGAAGCTGAATCCGGGGCAGACAGGCCTGCTTGAAGAACTCGAGGCGGTGCTTTCAAAGGGGTAGGGACTTACTTCTCCTCTACATGCCTCAACCCTTCATCGAAGAGGTTTTCTATATGTTCATCATCGAGGGAGTAAAATGCCATCTTTCCGTCCTTCCTGTATTTTACAAGTCTCATATTTCTCAATATCCTCAACTGATGAGAAACCGCAGACTTTGTTGCCCCTAAGAGGTTCGCAATATCACATACGCAGAGTTCTTCCTGTGACAGGGCAAAGATTATCTTCACCCTTGTGGGGTCGCCAAGCACCTTGAAGGTCTCTGCAAGGAGCTGTATCGTGGTTTCGCTTTTAATCCTCTTTTTAAGAGCGGTAACCTTTTTCCTGTCAACAAAGGTTACCTCACATGTTCCGTCTTTGATCTTCTTCATCTTTCACCTTTCTTAATATATGAACAACTATTCAAATATATCAAAACCAGGGCGATATGTCAAGCCTTTTTCATCTCCGTGTCATTAAAACCTTAAAAGTGAACGGGTGGAATATGGAGAGTACAGAGTCATTCATCCACAAGGGCATCCCTGAGGAGTTTGCTCTGTCGCTGAAATGCCTGCCTCGGGTTGCGGCTCGCATTCATCAGGGCAATCTCCTGGGTTATTAATCTTGCAAGATTGAGGACGTGTGTTTCAATCTTTTTTGCCTCCCTTCTGTACAGGGGATGGTCCCTGTTTATGTAGATCGTCGTGTCCTCTGAGAAGACCTCGGGGGCATCTTCACCGAAACTGTCCAGACAGCAGGTTACCCCGCTCCGGCCGAATTTTACTTTTTTGACTATGGCGTTAGGGGTAACCCTTTTAACGAGCGGATTTCTTCTCCTGCGTTTTTTGGGCTTTGATGATATGGGGCCTGTGCCTGAAGGAGGGGTAAGGCCGGCCTTTATCTCTTCCCTGAGGTTTTCCCTCTTGACCCCCGGTACAAGAGCGGCTCCACCTACTCCCTCTCCCTCGTCACCACCGATGGGAAAGGCCCCGAAGGGCGAGAGGTCCGGGTTTTTTGCCAGAGACTTGTATACACGTTTCAACGCCTCGTTAAGGGCACGGCTCATCCGCCTGCCCTCCTTTTTTGTGCCAATGCGTTGAAGAAGATTTTTCACATCAGCCATCACCTTTAACATGACCTGCTGAAAGGCCTTGAATTCCTCCGAGTCCCTTACAAAGCCTGTCCGGTCGCTCGTAACAGGGAGGAAGTCCGCATTGACCTCTCCGCGTATCCGGGCCATTGCCCGGCCCCATGATTCCATCCCGAAGAGTTCCCTTGTCACGGTGACCTGCTTTACCTTTACCTCTATGCCGAGGTTTTCCGTCGATGCCTGCGTCTCGGCCAGTATCACTATCTCCCCTGCTACAGGGCCGAAGGACGTACCTTCAAGCACGGGGATTCTGTGCCCCGAAAGACTGCGGGGTCTTACTGTGTGCCTGTTGAGGACCACACGAAAATGAGGTGCCTTCAGAGGGGTGCCCTCGATGATCTTTGCCTCTATGTCCTCGGGCCTGAACAGCCTTTCAAGACCCAGGAGCCTGACCGTGGTGCCATCGGAGTCTCTTGCATCGGGTGGAAGGACCTCAAGGGGGAGTTTCCAGTCGGTGGGGTCCTTCTCCCACTCATCTTTGTCAAAGACCACCCGCGCAACGAACTCGCCGCGTTTTGTAATGACCTCAAACCGCCTGCAGGCGGCAAGGGAGGCAAACTTGCCTATGCCGAACTGCCCGATTCTGTCCCGTTTGTATACCGGGGACTTAGGGCCCTGAAGTTTTAACTGTGAGCCGATGTTGAAGTACTGGATGAGACCCTCACGGTCCATGCCGGCGCCGTTGTCTTTCACCTCAACGGAGTCATTGTCTAATGTGATTTTTACCAGTGAGGCATCGGCATCATAGGCGTTGTTGACCAGTTCACGTATGAATTCGATGCTCTCCGTGTAAAGCCTCTCGCCGATGGTGATGATATGGCTTTTGTCAACGGTTACCGGTATGTATTCCGTGGTTTTATCCATAAATGACACAGGCGGTTTCCGGGAAGTTTTCCACCTTTTTTAATTTTAGCATAACTCTCAGTTTGAAAGTTATGCAAGAGCGGCTTCCCGCCACGCTGAACCGTTCCATTTCAGAATTCGTGCTCTATATCCCGGGCCGGTTACATTGTAAATGCCTCACGGAGTATGACATAATACTTAACATAAATAGTGTCTGTGTATAAAGTCGAACAGTTGTCGTTTTTACGTCATTCCGGCTTGTCCGGAATCGTTCTTTAAGAAGGATTCCCGACTCTCCCGAATGCGTTCGGGATTGCGGGAATGACAAACGACGGCAATTTATACACAAACACTAAATAGTGTCTGTACATAAATTGCCGTTTTTTATTTTTGTCATACCCGAAGTCTGTAGTCGGGTATCCAGAAAGCATTGAAAAGACTGGATTCCGGCTTAAGAACTGCCGGAATGACAGATAGGGAAACCGGGTTTATACACGGACTCATTTAGAGTCTGTGTATAAAGTCGAGCAGTTGTCGCTTTTACGTCATTCCGGCTTGTCCGGAATCGTTCTTTAAGAAGGATTCCCGACTCTCCCGAATGCGTTCGGGATTGCGGGAATGACAAATGACCGTAATTTATACACAGACTCTAAATAATCGCTTATCCTGGAGGTATGTATGATTACGTCGGATCACTATAAGATAAAAGAACCCCCGGCCTGTTCTCACTGTGGGCATAAGATGGTGAAGACCGTTCCTCCCCCTTACAATGTCGGTGATGGTCTTGGCTGGGGAGTCAAGTATTTCCGGGTGTGTTTCAATGTTGAATGCTCCTTCTTTGTCAAAGGGTGGGAGCATATGAGGGAAAACTACGGGAAGACGGCATCCTACAGGTCTATCTGCCTTCCCGACAGCGGTGAGACAGACGTCGTCTGTGTCCTGTCCTATGACGGCCTTAAAGGCGGGATAGTGGAAGAGTCTGAAGAGGAGAGTTGAGGTTAGTTGATTGCTATAGTTGATTATGGTATGGGAAACCTGCGGAGTGTTGAAAAGGGGTTTCTCAAGGTGGGAATAGAGACGGGGGTTACATCCAGCAAGGCGGATATCGACAATGCCGATGCAGTAGTGCTTCCGGGTGTCGGGGCCTTCCGTGACTGTATGAACAACCTCCAGAGGCTTGACCTTGCCGGGGCGGTTCTCAAAGGGATCGAGGCGGGGAAGCCCTACCTCGGGATATGCCTTGGCCTGCAGGTGCTCTTTAAGGATTCAGAGGAGTTCGGCCACTCTGAAGGGATGGGCGTCTTCGACGGACGGGTAGTGAGATTCACAGGGAATGGCCTGAAGATTCCGCATATGGGCTGGAATACTGTAAAGCTCAGAAGAAGGCCACCCCTTTTTGACGGTATAGGTGATGAGACTTACTTCTATTTTGTCCACTCCTATTACGTGGTTCCCGACGACGAGGGCATAATAGCCGGTTCAACCGAATATGGGACCGAGTTTACCTCTATGGTGTGGAAGGACAATATAATCGCCACCCAGTTTCACCCTGAAAAGAGCCAGAAAACCGGGCTTAAGATACTCAAGGGGTTCGGGGATTTCGTGAAGAAACACGCCTGAGATTACAATGCACCCCGGCGAAAGCCCCGACCTTTGGTCCGGAATGAAGGATCGAACAGTTGACGTT
>BDTA01000055.1 GCA_002897935.1 bacterium BMS3Abin08 | reverse complement strand
TATGCTCGGGATACTGAGGTTTACCCTTATCCTGACGGTCGCTGCAATCCCGGTTGCACTGCCTGCGGTGCTGTCCGTGACAATGGCGGTCGGGGCCATGAGCCTGGCAAAGAAACAGGCGATCGTAAGCCGCCTTGTCTCTATTGAGGAGCTGGCCGGAGTTGATGTCCTCTGTTCGGACAAGACCGGGACCTTAACCCAGAACAGGATGACCGTCTCTGATCCCGTACCCTTTGGGGGGCATACGGTTCAAGAATTAATGCTCTATGCAGCGCTTGCATCAAAGGAAGAGAATAAAGACCCGATAGAAACCCCCATATTTGAGTACATTCAAAAGACAGGACAAACAAAAGAGTTAACCCGGTATCAACAGACAAAGTTTACACCCTTTGATCCTGTAAGCAAAAGGACAGAGGCGATTGTAAAGTCGGGCGATAAAACCTTTCTGGTTACCAAGGGTGCATCTCAGGTAATACTGGGACTATGCGGCGAGCAGATAAATCAAGAGGAAATTTTGGGAAAGGTGGAGGATTTTGCAGAGAAGGGGTTCCGGACACTGGGTATTGCGGTAAAACAACCGGAGGCTGAAAGCTTTGACTTTATAGGACTGCTCCCGCTTTTCGATCCGCCACGGGAAGACTCGAAGTCAACAATAAAAGAGGCGATGGCCCTCGGGTTAGACGTTAAGATGGTCACAGGAGACAATATAGCCATTGCTAAACAGATAGCAAATGTTTTAGGAATCGGCGACAACATCTTTGATGCCAGGGACCTCAGGGGAGCAAGCAACAAAGAGCTTATAATCCTGGGCAAGATCATATCAACGGCGGTATTCAAAAAATTGTCTCCCGATGTATCTGAAAGGGATACGGAGGAATTTGCAAAGGGTGTTGTAAAAGATATAGAGAAAGAGTTTGAAAACATAGAACTGCCTAAGGGCTATGTTAAGAGGCATGAATCCGAGATTATATCGGTGATAGAGGAGGCCGATGGCTTTGCCCAGGTATTTCCGGAGGATAAATACCTTATCGTTGACAGGCTCCAGAAAGCCGGGCATATCGTCGGAATGACAGGTGACGGCGTCAATGACTCACCCGCTTTGAAGAAGGCGGATGCCGGCATCGCAGTCTCAGGGGCGACGGATGCGGCAAGGGCTGCAGCGGATCTTGTTCTGATGGCCCCGGGGTTGTCCGTAATCGTGGATGCCATAAAGGGAGCAAGGGTCACATTCGAAAGGATGAAGAGTTACAGTCTCTATAGAATTGCTGAGACAATCAGGGTAATCCTCTTTATGACGGCATCGATTGTCATATTCAATTTCTACCCGGTTACGGCAATCATGATTATTATCCTGGCCCTCCTGAATGACCTGCCCATACTGGCTATTGCCTATGACAACACAAAGGTAGATGCTGAACCTGTCAGATGGAATATGGCGGAAGTGATGAGTATATCCACCATGCTCGGAATTCTGGGTGTTATTGCAAGCTTTGGAATCTTCTATATAGCTGAAGAGTACATGCACCTTTCAGCCCCGGTTGTACAGAGTTTTATATTTTTAAAACTGGCGGTGGCCGGACATCTGACAATATTTATAACACGGACGGAAGACCGTTTCTGGCGGAAACCTCACCCTGCTCCCATATTGCTCTGGGCAGCTATTTTGACAAAAATTCTTGCAACACTCTTTGTGGTATACGGATGGTTTGTAGCCCCGATAGGCTGGCAAAATGCCTTGATAGTTTGGGTGTATGCCCTTGCGTGGGCCGTAGTTAATGACTTTGTCAAGGTCTGGGCATATAAATTATTGCGAAAGGATAAAATTATTGCTTAAAACCGGGCTGAGTGGTCTATGAAACCGGCATCCACCCGTGACGGTGAATTTGCAAGCTTTTTCAGGAATGTGTGTAAAAACAAGCAGGTAGTGCAATCCCCTTCCATCAGAGGCTGTGTCATAATCCTGAAAACGTACATGATGTCATTCTGAATTTATTTCAGAATCTCGTATTTTCAATATGTTACGTTTTATATAGATCCTGAAACAAGTTCAGGATGACAATTATGACACAGCCTCTCAAGGGAGGGGAGACTTTAAGCTGCCCCGCTGTCTCTGCGGCTGAGCGGTTCATGGGTTTTTGGGTGATTTATGTTAAGAAAGCCTGCGTTGTTTGAATGCGATCAAGTGCCAAATAAGCCAAAAAAGGTGTAAAATTCCCTGATGATGCAAACGGTTTTCACAGGACCCCGGGAACGTCCCCACAAACACCTTGAACGTTATTAAAAAATTTTTGTATCATAGTATGATAGAAAATGGTGAAAGACCAACTATAGAATAAAATCACATTAACAATATGGCTACACTATGGATCAGGAACTCGTTACTGTTATCCTGCCCAATGGCACAATCCAGTTGGAATGGGATGACCCTCGGGATAAAATCAATAAAAGCACACGCATATTACAGAAGGAAATCTTTGAACGGTTTCAGGAGGACTGTTCTTCCTGCATGCTCTTTCTGGGATTTTGCGACCAGGCGGTACGATTATCTCCTTCTCTCGGGTTTCTGAGAGATTTTTCTTATCTCTTTGCTCAAAAGTTAAGCCACACCCCTGACCTTGAACGCCTCCGCAACAAGGTCATTGTTCCCCTTAAAAAAAATGAAATAATAGAAACCCTGCACAAATCTCCGTTCATGATCGGTGGGGAATACCTTAACGAGGATCTTCTCAAGGCGCTGTGGACAGGATTAAACGCCGGATTTCAACAGGAAATAAAAAAACATGAAGGAACAGTCGAAAGTTTTATCAAAAATTACAGCCCTGATATCCATCTTGTCGGCCGGGTCTATTTTCATCTTGTGGAAAACAAAAAGAGTAAGGAGTTCCCCTTTGCCTTTCTTGCAACATACTCAACGGGCCTTAATAAAAAGGGGGAATCCAAACACCTCCCGCTCAGATACGCATTGGAAGAGTATGACCATGATAACCGGAAACTCCTGGATCTTCTGGCCACGGTTCAGTTAGCTGCAAGGGAAAGCCGCCTCATTGCCGGGATCCTGGATTCCGGAGAGATTTTTCATCCCCTGTCATGGTCATCAGGGAAAGCGTTGGAATTCCTCAAGGAAATTGCCTTTTATGAAAACTGCGGGATATTATGCCGGATTCCTAACTGGTGGAAGGGGAGGGGTACCCCTTTCAGGGTCAATATCACTGTCGGCGAGACTTCTCCCTCTCATTTCAGTATGGATTCTGTTTTAAGTTTTAACGCTCGATTACTTCTTGGGGATTCTGTTGTCAGTGAGGAAGAAGCCCGCAGGATTCTCGCTGAATCCGAGGGGTTGGCCTACATTAAAGGAAAATGGGTTGAGGTGGATCCCAAAAAACTTAATCAGGTACTTAAGGCCTTTGAACAGGCCAAGCAGGCAGAATCTGAAGGTTTGACGCTCAAAGATGTCATGAGTATGCAAATGGGGGCCAGGGATCTCTTTAATGATCCTTCACAAAACAGCCTCTTAGAAGTTTCAAACGGAGAGTGGCTTGCCTCTGTAATTGAAAAGTTGAGGCAGCCGGAGATGATTAAATCCACCCGCCCCGGCAAAGACTTCAAGGGCGTTCTGCGGGGGTACCAGCAAAACGGCTTGAACTGGCTGTATTTCCTTCATTCTCTCCGGTTCGGGGCTTGTCTGGCTGATGACATGGGATTAGGCAAAACCATTCAGATCCTTGCCTTTTTAACGTTATTGAAGAAAAACAAGGCCGGCTGCAGTCTGCTCATCGTTCCAGCCTCTTTATTGGCAAACTGGCAAAATGAGATTAACCGCTTTGCCCCGTCTTTAAAATTCTTTATTGCTCATCCCGGTGTGAATCCCGAGAGCAGGGAAATACTTAAAGAGGATACATTCAGCAACAAGTACGATCTTGTCATTACGACCTATTCCCTCATTCAGAAATATGACTCCTTAAAATCTTCCGATTGGTATTATGTCATCCTGGACGAGGCCCAGGCCATAAAGAATCCCGGCACTAAGCAGAGCAGGGCAGTTAAGCAATTGAAATCCTTTAACCGGCTTATCCTTACCGGAACACCCATAGAAAACAGGCTATCCGACCTCTGGTCCCTGTATGATTTTATTAACCCCGGTTTGTTAGGCAATATTCGCGAATTTGCAGAATACACAAAAGGGCTGAATGATCATCCCAGTAAATACAGCCGCTTGAAAGATGTCATCAGTCCCTATCTCCTCAGGCGCTTGAAGACCGATAAATCCATTATCTCTGATTTGCCCGACAAGATAGAAATGAAGACCTATTCAGACTTAAGCAAGAAACAGATTTTTTTATATAAGAAGCTGGTTGATGATATCGGCAGGGCACTGGAGGAATCAGGCGGCATACAACGTAAAGGCATAATACTGTCGTCACTCATGAAGTTTAAACAGATATGCAACCACCCGGGGCAGTATCTTGACAATAAGGACTATAATGAACAGGACAGCGGGAAATTCCGGCGATTAAGGGATCTTTGCGAAACTATATTGGAAAAGAGAGAGAAGGTCCTAATCTTCACACAATTTAAAGAGATCACCACTCCGCTTCATGATTTCCTGAAAACCATCTTTAACCGGGAAGGATTAATTTTACACGGCAGTATCCCTGTCGCCCGGAGAAAGAAGATTATCGAACGATTTCAAAGCAAGGAATATGTTCCTTTCTTTATCCTGTCCGTGAAGGCCGGGGGCGTAGGGCTTAACCTGACGGAGGCCAATCATGTTATCCACTTTGACAGATGGTGGAACCCCGCAGTCGAGAACCAGGCAACAGACAGGGTCTTTCGTATCGGGCAGACAAAAAAAGTGATCGTCCATAAGTTTATAACAAAGGGGACTGTGGAAGAGAAAATCGATATGATGCTGGAAGAAAAGACCGCCTTGTCCGAAAATGTGCTCCGGAGTTCAAACGAAAACTGGATTACGGAAATGGATAATGAAAAGATACTGGATTTATTTAAACTCAGCCTTTAATTATTAAAAGGCTAATAATTGAATTGACATCAATCTGAAAATCTCCCCTCGCCCCTCTTTGCCAAAGAGGGGGATGATCCCTCCCTTTGGCAAAGGGAGGTCAGGAGGGATTTTTTAAATAATATGTCCACACTATTTTGAGACAATTATTAATTGACAAGAGGAGGAATTATTATGTCTTACTGGAGATCTTTTGCCCCATATGTAACCGTTGCTGAAAAACGTGCAAAGGCAGAGAAAAAAATAAAGGCACTTCGCAAAAAAAACCCCAACATCCAACCGGTTGTCATTGAAGGCAGATCCCTGGCCGGAACATGGTGGGGGAAGTCCTGGAATACTAATCTGGAATGCTATGCCGATTATAGCAACCGGATTGGACGTGGAAGGAGCTATGTCCGCAATGGTGCTGTGCTGGACTTACAAATAAAACCCGGACTTATCGAATCCCTGGTACAGGGGACGGGCTCCAAACCCTATGAAATCCGGATTGAGATAAAGACCCTGAAGAAGAAAATCTGGGGAAATATTAAAAAGGCCTGTCAAGGAGAATTTGATTCCCTGCAAGAGCTTATGAATGGCAAATTTCCTAAATCGTTATCAAATATATTTACCGATAAAAAATCAGGCCTCTTCCCTGCACCTAAAGAAATTTCCTTTGATTGCAGTTGCCCTGATTGGGCTGATATGTGCAAACATGTTGCTGCCACTTTATATGGAATCGGGGCCAGGCTGGATTCAGAACCTGAATTATTCTTCACCTTAAGGGATGTAGAGATGAAAGATTTAGTCTCTGGTGCAGTTAAAGATAAGACAAGTGAAATGCTCAGAAAGGCCAAGCAAAAAAGCGCTAACGTTATGGATGATTCTGATTTGTCAGAGATATTTGGGATTGATATGGAAGAGACGCCGGCACCAAAGAAAGCACGGTCAAAGTCAAAGTCAAAATCAAAATCAAAGTCAAAAGGAAAACCGGCACCAAAACCTGCAACAAAAAAGACGAAATCTTCTGTACGGAAAGCCAAAGAGGGTAGAGCCAAAAAGAAGGCAGCCACCACTGCCAGGAAAAAGGTTGTCCATAAAAAGACAGGGGATGCCTGAGGTTTCCGTTATTACATGCAGTTCAGAGAGTTATTTCCACAATGGGATAAAATCTCTCTACTCCAAAGCTAATTAAGCCGGATTTTACCAACGGGTCTTCACTTAATATCCCCTCAGCCTCAGTAATATTGTTTGCCTTCATGATGAGCATTCCGCCTGAATCGCCCCATTTCCCGGCCTGGACGATTGTTCCTTTGCTTATCTGTTCTTTGATCCATTGAATATGCTGCGGAATAACCTTCCCAATTTCTTCCGGACCAACGCCTTGATGGATCTTATTGATTGTCATAAAGTACATGTACCCTCCTTTAAGTGTGGATTTATTTGTGAAGACTCTCCAGCCTGCTCAATATGCCGACTGTGTTATTTAGTTCCCGGGCGGACATCGGTCTTAACCACTCACTGTTCCATTGATTCAGCCGTTCCATGCATCGATCCAAGATCGAGTTCCCTTTTGCCGTAACCGTCAATATGGAGCGACGGTTGTCCCTTTCCGAATGCGAGACGGTTATGTAACCTTGAGAATAGAGTTTCCCGACGATCTTTGATACATTTGATTTCTCAAGAAGCAGTTCAGAGCAGATTTCTCTCTGGCTGACAGGCCCCTTTTCCTGAATCTCCTTCAGCACAACAAGCTGCTGCTGGTTCAGCCCGAAGTCGCTGACTATTCTGTTTCCCTCTCTCTGGAGGAAGACGCCAAGCCGGAGGAGGGACTTTACTATTTGTGTCTTTTGCTTTGTTTTCATTTAGAGATTCTCCCTTTTTGTATAATAATATCCCGGCAACTAAATACTGTAAACCTTACATGACCGTTATTCGTGCTCCGAATCAAGTTCGGGATAAACTATTTTATTGATAGGTTAATAATACCGGATATTAGTTTCCATGTCAACTATTTTATGGAATGGAACGGTATTTTGTCAAGAAGGGAAGATATGATCTATAACCTTGCCGACTTCATCAAGCCACTTACCCCTTTCTCCGGGAGTGCTGGTTACCACCACAGAGAACACCTTTCTGTAGAAGTTCTTTACTCCGCAGAGATCAAAGATACAGTTCTTCCATATCCTTTCAAGGGGATCGCCAAAGACTTTCAGTTCCCTTTCCGGTGGAGTGTTGGATGTATTGAAAACAACTGCAGCCTTTGCCTTTAGTAATCCGGCCGGAACCCCCTCCCCAGTGTCACCTTCAACAAACTCATAGGCAACCCCCGCTCTGAATACCCTGTCTATCCACCCCTTAAGGATTGCAGGCGGTTGCCCCCACCAGTTGGGATGAATGACAACAATGCCCTCGGCACTCGACAACTCATCGCAATGTTGCTTAATGAGCGGGTCTGATTCAGCTCCTTTTGCAATCTCTTCGTACAGGAGGACAGGCCTAAAACCCTCCTCGTATAAATCATGGTAAATTACCTCGTGTCCGAGATCCCTTAATGTCTTAACAACTGTCCCGGCAATAGCATGATTGAAACTGCCCCTTTTAGGATGTCCAAGAATTACTGATATCTTCATCGGTTAACTACCCTTTTGATCTGCACCAATCTGCGGCTGAACTTGCTTCAGACCTCCATAAATGGTAAAGATCCCATACTTGTAATAGCAATCCACGTCCTTAAACCCGATATCTCGCAGGGCATTTAACTGATCGTCCATGGTATCGGGTTTGTTTTCCTCAAGTTCCTTGTATCTGCGGATTATATTCCTGGAGGGGTCACTCTCCATGCCAAGGGATGCCTTCTTTTCATCCATCCATTCCTCCCATATATTCATATACCATTGATCAAGGGTTTCCGTTGGTGCGAGTATGACGTCAATGTTCATAAAGTATCCGCCGGTCTTCAGGTGCGAATGAATCAATCTGAAGATTCCTCTCTTCTCATCCATCGTAAGGTGATGTATGGCCATGGATGAAACAATGAAATCAAAATCCTGCCCAAGGATGTCTCTTTCGAGCATCTCCTGAAAGCTTGCCCGAATATAACTGATATTGTTGAATCCCTCCAGGCGTTCCCTTGCCTTATCAAGCATATCACCGGAACCGTCGATCAGTGTTGCTGATATTGAGTTATCCACGGACAGGAGTTCATGCGTAACAATGCCGTCTCCACAACCCAGGTCGAGAAGCGCATTATTTTGTCTGCCACCGGGGAAGTGCCTGTAAAATGACTTCATTATCGTAAACATTCGCCTCCGTTCAACGATGTAGATATCCGCTTTCTCTCTATACTCCTGTGAAAAATCGGCCTTTGCCCAGTTTGATTTATTGAACTCCGTCATATTTTCCTCCTTGATCAGAGTCTGTGTATAAACTACAGTCATTTGTCATTCCCGCAAGCGAAGCGAGTCGGAATGACAGAAAAACGACAACTATTCGACTTTATACACAGACTCTAATTAGTGGCTGTGTATAAAGTCAGTCTCTCTATCTGTCATTCCGGTAGTCCTTAAGCCGAAATCTATTCTTTTCAATAAGTTCTGGATACCCGACTACAGACTTCGGGCATCCTTCTTAAAGAATGATTCCGGACAAGCCGGAATGACAGAAAAACAACAACTGTTCGAGTTTATACACAGACCCTAACTTGTGAATTTCATTTTTTCCCCTTCAGATATTTCATTCGAATATTCATCGGGATAAGACCATCTCCCTGGGACCGCGCAGGCAGTGCCTTTTTGATCTCGGATGTGATGTATTCAACATCATGTGATTTTGCCGCAAGTTCCTTTGCCTTTTTATCAAAGGCAATTATATAGTCCTTCATATCCACGACATCCTTCTTGCTCGAAACCGGCCCGTGTCCGGGGATAATGGTCTCCACATCAAGGGACATAATGTAGTCGAGCACCTTTACCCAGCCTTCTATATACCCATCTGCCATAAACGGATGATAATCCGTAAACAGGATGTCCCCTGCAAACAGTATCTTCTCCTTGGGCAGGTAGACCATAATGTTCCCGTCTGTATGGGCCGGACCGGCATAAATCAATTCTACCTTTTGATTGCCCAGATCTATCTCCATTGTCTTCTTGAAGGTCAGGGAAGGAATGGAGATCTCCGTGCCCTGCATATCCGCATCTGTCAGCCCGTAGTCTTTTGCGTTCTTAAGCGCCCCCTCACCCCTGTTTTCTAAATTGTTCCTGCAGTTTATAGAAGAGATAATCGTTGCCCCGGATTTTACAAACTCCGAGTTACCAAATGTATGGTCGAGGTGATAATGGGTGTTGACAGCATACTTGATGGGTTTGTCTGAAACCGACCTTATATCCCTGATAAACCTTTTGGCCTCTTTAGAAGAGACCAGGGTGTCAATAACAAGAATCCCGTCTCTGCC
>BDTA01000054.1 GCA_002897935.1 bacterium BMS3Abin08 | reverse complement strand
ATTAAACCGGTGGAGAAAGGTCATTTGAAAACAGGTGTGTTATGAGAACCATGAGGCTTGCCCTTTCACAGATCAACACGACCGTAGGTGACATAGAGGGTAACACAAAGAGGATAATAAAACATGTAAAGAGGGCGGAAGACGAGGGGGCGGATATTGTTGCCTTTCCTGAAATGGCGGTCACCGGGTACCCCCCGGAGGACCTGCTGCTGAAGCCCCAGTTTATAAATGATAACCTCGCTGCCATCAGGGAGATAAGGAATTCGGTGGATGATATCGTTGCCGTTGTAGGTTATGTTGATAAAGAGGCCGATATATTCAATGCGGCGGCGGTTATCCATAACAGGCATATCGTCGACGTATATCACAAGATATTTCTCCCCAATTACGGGGTATTCGATGAGATGCGTTACTTTCAGAGAGGAAGTGAGCCCGGAATATACAGGATCGGTGAGGCCACCTTCGGCATAAACATCTGTGAGGACGTATGGTATCCCGACGGTCCGATGAGGGAACAGGCAATATCAGGTGCGGAAGTGATAATAAATATCAATGCCTCTCCCTACCAGACGGGCAAGTCGGGGTTCAGGGAGAACATGCTCTCGACAAGGGCCTCGGACAATACAGTGGTTGTTGCATATCTCAATTCCGTCGGCGGGCAGGATGAGCTTGTTTTTGACGGACAAAGCCTTGTCTTTGATCAGAATGGCGCTCTTATTTACAGGGGCGCCCAGTTCTCCGAGGATTTCATACTTATAGATATAGACCTTGATGCTGTATTTATGGGCAGGCTTCACGACCCCAGGAGGAGACAGGACGTGCTGCATCTTGATGCCTCAGCCTGCAGAAGGGTAACAATCCATGGACATAAACTGAAAAACAAGAATGTAGATATCAGCTATTCCCCCAAGCCCCCTCTCGATGAGCTCGAGGAGGTCTATAATGCCCTGCTTATCGGGACACGTGACTACGTTGACAAGAACGATTTCGACAAGGTCCTTGTAGGCCTGAGCGGGGGCATAGATTCGGCTTTCGTTGCCACAATTGCGGTTGATGCCCTTGGCAGGGAAAGGGTGAAGGGGGTATTCATGCCGTCTCCGTATACGTCGGACGAAAGCACGGAAGATGTCCGGAAACTTGCCGGTAACCTCGGTCTTGAGTTGATGGTTCTTTCAATAGATGAGATCTTCCGGTCCTACCTTGATGTCCTGAAGGCCCCCTTTGAGGGCACTGAGCCCAACGTGGCTGAGGAAAATATTCAGGCCCGTATAAGGGGAAACATCCTGATGGCCATCTCTAATAAATTTAACTGGATCGTCCTGACTACCGGAAACAAATCCGAGATGTCCGTGGGATATGCGACATTGTACGGCGATATGGCTGGGGGGTTTGCGGTAATCAAGGATGTTCCCAAGACCCTGGTTTACAAGCTTGCGGAATGGAGGAATAAGACGGAGGGAAAAGACCTGATTCCCGGACGAATCCTGTGGAAGGAACCCTCTGCCGAACTCAAGCCCGACCAGAAGGATTCCGATACGCTTCCACCCTATGAGGAACTCGATAAAATCCTCAGGGCCTATGTTGAAGAAGACAGGAGCTTTGAACAGATACTGAAACTCGGTTGCGAGGAGGAATGTTCCAGGAAGGTCATTACAATGATAGACAGAAGCGAGTACAAGAGGAGACAGGCCCCGCCGGGAATAAAGATAACCCCCCGTGCTTTCGGACGTGACAGGAGATTCCCCATTACCAACAGGTACAGGAGCTTCTGAGCAGCTCTTCGTAAGGCATGATGAATAAGACAATGAAACCATGTTATCTTCTCCTGACGCTTTCGCTGTTACTGCTGTCCTGCAGCAGGGCGGCGCCCCCGGCGACGGATTCTTTCAGCCAGTCAAAAAACAAGGAGATAGTCCAGATAACACCCAGGAAACCCACAAGGGTGACCCTCAGGAGGAATTCCTCAGGCGCCTATACATGGGAGCTGAGGGGCGATGATGTCGGAGAGATAACAGCGATAGATCAGAGGCTGAGGGAGTATGTCGGGGATGGGAAGGCAACAAAAGGACGAGTCAAGCAATAAGTGAGCTTAACCAGGAATCCTTCGCTTGGCCCCCTCCATCAAGGAGGGGGATATATCATGACACCCTGCTGCTTGAGCGGGGAGGTTTGTTAAAACAGAAGGAGGCTTGAATGGAGAAATTTTCGTTAAGAGAAGTGGTGGAGCAGGCGATCAGGACCGAAAGACTCGGTTATGATTTCTATACCTCCATGGCTGAAAGATTCAAGGAAGATAAGAACCTCGTCGACCTCTTTAATACCCTCGCCAAGAAGGAACTTGTCCATGAGAAGAGATTCAGGGAACTATATGAGATAATAGGCGATGATGAGCCCGGGGGGTGGGAGGATGTTTCAGAATACATGAGGGCATTTGTCGAGTCGGAGTTCTTCCTCGGTTCCGACAGTGCACTCATCAGGATGAGGGATATAGAGGATATCGAGGAGGCGGTAGATTTTGCGTTGGCCTTTGAGAAAGAGACGCTTCTTTATTTCATAGGTCTCAAACGCGCTGTAAAGGAAAAGGAGATCCTCGACGAGATAATAAATGAGGAGCAGAGTCATATAATGTGGCTCAACAGGTTCAGGGACAGCTACGTAAAGCATGATTAACCGCCATGATGCAAGAAATCTCCCTTTGATTGCAATGCACCTTGCCGAAAGCCCCGACCTTTGGCCGGGGATGAAGACAGGGAATGTACTTAAAGTCCGTGTATAAAGTCGGACAGTTGTCGTTATTCCGTCATTTCCCGAAAGCGTTCGGGGAATCGTTCAAAGCGCAGAGCGGTCGTTTCTCTGTCATTCAGGCTTGTCCGGAATCTGTCTTTAAGAAGGATTCCCGTCCCGAATGCGTTCGGGATTGCGGGAATGACAAAAGATCGTAGTTTATACACAGACTTATAGTTGATGGACTCGTAAAAAGTCCCTGATTGTCACCCTGAACTTGTTTCAGGGTCTCCTTCTTGATTTATATAGATTTCCCGAACTTGATTCGGGATTCAGAATGACAGAATAAGGTATTTCTGATTTTTTACGAGACTGTCAAATGTTGCTGAGAATTAAATAAAGAGCCCTGTTTCCATAGGGGAAAAAACAATGAGCGGCTTCCTGTATATAGTTGCTACACCCATCGGTAACCTTGAGGATATAACTATCAGGGCGTTGAGGGTGCTGAAGGAGGTTGATTTGATTGCCGCTGAAGACACCAGGCATACGCGCAAACTCCTGAGCCGTTTCGGGATATCAAAACCCCTTGTCAGTTACTGGGGGGCAAGGGAGAAGGTGAAGGCTGAAAAGGTGATAATCAGCCTTCTGAATGACAAGGACGTTGCCCTTGTTACCGACGCCGGGACTCCGGGGATATCCGACCCCGGCGAGGTGCTGATCAGGAGGGCAATTGAGGAGAATATTACCGTAGTCCCCGTCCCCGGTCCTTCCGCCATAATAACCGCACTAAGCGTCTCGGGTCTCAGTACCAGGGAGTTCCTTTTCCTGGGGTTTCTCCCTCCAAAGAGTTCACAGAGGAGGAAAAGACTTCAGAAATTAAGGTTCGAGGATAGAACGATGGTGATTTATGAAAGCCCCCACAGACTTATTGAGGCCCTCGGCGATATGCATGATATCCTTGGAGACCGTCATGCCGCAGTCTCCCACGAACTTACGAAGTTCAATGAAGGTGTCTACCGGGGGACGATAGCGGATATTCTTGATGAGCTGAAACAGGCTGTGATAGCCGGGGAGTATGTCATTGTGCTTGAGGGAATGGCCGAAGCCGAGATCAGCATCGACGATGCCCTTCAGGAGGTGATAGGTCTTATGAAGAAGGGGTTGAAGAGAAAGGACGCGGTTAAGAAGGTTGCAGGCCAGTACGGGTTAAGACCGAAGGAGCTTTATGACCTTACCCTTGACGGATAACCCCGATTGTTGCAGGAGGTGATTATGCGTTTGAAACCCTTTGCCCTTGGAATTGCAGTGGGAGTTCTCTGGGGTGGGGCTCTGTTTATTACCACGTGGCTGAGTTATTTCACCGGTTATGGTACGCTGTTCCTCAAAACCCTTGCAGAGTCGATTTACCCGGGATATTCAATTACGCCCGCCGGGAGTTTTCTCGGACTCTGTTACGGATTTATCGACGGGTTTGTGAGCGCCTCTATAATAGGCTGGATTTACAACAGGCTCGTCAAGTGAAGCTCCCCGATCAAAGATCGGGGCATTCAGCCGGCATCCTCGTAAGGTTGAACGCCTTATCAAGAGATGGTTTTATTGCCGGATTTGGGTATAATATATCAGATTAAAGGGTAAGGAGGCGGCGATGCTCAAACTCGGGGTTCTTGCATCTGGAAGGGGATCAAACTTCCAGTCCATAATTGATTCGGTTGGATCAGGATACCTTCCTGCCGAGGTTGCGGTCCTTATCACGGATAACCCGGATGCCTATGCAATTGAAAGGGCGCGCAAGAGCAGCATACCCCACCTTGTCATGAAACCCGGGGATTACCGCTCAGGGGAGGATTACTACGCGGAGCTTGCCGGGGAACTCAAGGACAGAGGTGTTGAGCTTGTTATACTTGCCGGGTTCATGAGGGTTGTAAAGAGACCCCTTATCGAGGAGTTTCCAATGAGGATAATGAATATACATCCGGCAATCCTGCCTGCCTTCCCAGGATTACATGGACAGAGGCAGGCCGTTGACTATGGTGTAAAGGTTTCGGGATGTACCGTGCATTTTGTCGATGAGGGTGTGGATACGGGTCCGATAATTGTTCAGGCTGTGGTACCGGTATATCACGATGACACGGAAGAGACCCTCTCGGAAAGGATACTTAAAGAGGAACACAGGATATTCCCATTTGCCGTCAAGCTCTTTGCAGAGGAAAGGCTGAGGGTCGGGGGGAGGAGGGTGATTGTCGATAACGGTCATGAAAGGAATGCTTCCGTGATCATCAATCCCCCTCTCGACACCGGAGCATGAGAATCACTGCAGGGCAGGCAAGGGGTAGAAGGCTGAAGGCGGCAGGCAGGACCATAAGGCCCACTGCCTCAAAGGTCAGGGAGGCTATATTCAACATAATCGGGCCGTCTGTTGAAGGCTCTGCCTTTCTTGATCTGTACGCGGGCACCGGCGCCGTAGGCCTCGAGGCGTTGAGCCGTGGCGCCGGAAGGTCTGTGTTTGTTGATATTAATACCCTGAGGGCGGATCTTATTAAAAAAGTTGCAGAGGAGTTCGGTTTTTCGTCATCTGCCAGGGTTTACAGGATGGGGAGTTTTACCTTTCTGAAGAAGGCCGTGAGGGAGAACATGGTTTTCGATTTTATCTTTGTCGATCCCCCTTACCGTACGGAAGAGATAATGAAGGTGCTGCCCTTTATTGCTGAAAGCGGGATTCTCAGCAGGGACGGAATGGTTCTGGTTGAGCACTTCTCAAAAAAGAGGCTGCCCGATCAGGTTGGTAAACTGATAAAACGGAAGGAGTATTCCTATGGGGATACCGCCTTAACGAGCTATAACATCGTGGAATAAGGAGTGACGAACGTGTTGAATGAAACAAAGAGGGTTGCCATATGTCCCGGGACCTTTGATCCCATTACAAACGGCCATATCGATATTGTAAAACGCAGCCTCGGAATCTTCGACGAGGTGATAGCGGCGGTTGCCGTCAATCCGAAAAAGAAACCCCTGTTTGACGTCGACAGGAGGCTCGATCTGATGAAAAAGTCCCTTGGAGGGCTGCAGAGGCTAAGGATAGAACCCTTTAAGGGCCTCCTTGTCGAGTATGCCAGACAGAGGGGGGTGGTTGCTATAGTCAGGGGCCTGAGGGCGGTCTCCGATTTTGAGTATGAGCTGCAGATGGCATTGATGAACCGGAGGCTCGACTCGGAAATTGAGGCGGTTTTTATGATGCCGTCCGAGGAGTATTCCTTCCTCTCCTCTACAATGGTGAAGGAAATCGCATCCTTCGGCGGTGATGTGAGGGGCCTTGTGCCCGGCCCTGTAGATGAGGCCCTTAAAGAAGTCTTTCAATATGAAAAATAACGGAAGGCTGCTTGTCTGTGAGACCTTCAGAAGTATCCAGGGTGAGTCAAGCTATGCCGGATACCCCTGTTTTTTCATCAGACTCACCGGTTGTAACCTCAGATGCACCTACTGTGACACAGTCTACGCCTATGAGGGGGGGCAGGAGACGGAGATAGAGGCCCTTATCGATGATGCCACGGGCTCGGGGCTCGGGCTTGTAGAGGTCACAGGTGGTGAACCCTTACTCCAGGAAAATGCATTCATCCTTATTTCAGGGCTTGCGGATGAGGGGTTTAAGGTGCTTGTTGAGACGAACGGTTCCCGGGACATCAGCAAGCTCGACAAACGTTGTGTTGCGATTATCGATATAAAGACCCCGGGAAGCGGCATGGCCGGGAGGATGGATTTCAGCATCCTGAAGAGATTAAGAAAACAGGATGAGATAAAGTTCGTTATCACCTCGCCGGATGATTACGAGTGGTCTAAAGGGGTTATGAAAGAGTACGGCCTCGAAGAGGAGAGGGTGCTTTTTTCACCGTCCACAGGGGCTGTCAAACCGGAAGACCTTGCAGGGTGGATGCTCGATGACGGGCTCTCCGTCAGGCTGAACCTCCAGATCCATAAATACATATTCTCCGACCGAAGGGGCGTATAAGTGGATAAATTTGAACGTCTCGTCAGTATCATGGACCGTCTCCGGGATAAAAACGGTTGCCCCTGGGACAGGGAACAGACAAGGGAGTCCTTAAAACCCTTCCTGATAGAGGAGGCCTATGAACTCCTCGAGGCAATAGAGGAGAACTCTCCGGGGAAGATAAAGGAGGAGATCGGTGACCTGCTGTTTCAGCTTATATTCCATGCGCGGATATCAGAGGAACTGGGTGAGTTCGATATCCGGGACGTCCTCGACTCTATAACGGAGAAGATGGTATCAAGACATCCACACGTCTTTGGCAATCTTGATCTGGAAAGCACCGAGGAGGTTGTGCAGCGATGGGAGGAACACAAAAAGAGGGAAGGTAAACTGAGGGATTCGGTGCTTGAAGGGGTTCCCCGGGCATTGCCCTCTCTCCTGAGGGCCCAGAGGGTTCAGGAACGCGCCTCAAGGGTCGGGTTTGACTGGAAGGAGGCGGGAGGTGTTCTGGAGAAGATTGAAGAGGAGCTTGAGGAGTTCAGGGAAGCTGTCAGGTCCGGAGAAGGTAAGAGGATGGAAGAGGAACTGGGTGACCTCTTATTTTCCATCGTGAATCTTTCACGTTTTGTAAATATAAACCCTGAGGAGGCCCTGAGAAGGACAACGGACAGGTTTATAAGGAGATTCAGATACATTGAAACAGGGGCAAGGGCTATGGGAAGGAAGCTCGATGAACTGAGCCTTGAAGAAATGGACCGGCTCTGGGAGGAAGCCAAGGAGAAGGAATGATTAAAGGTGCGGTTGGATCATCTCCAAAAGAGACGGCGAAATCAGAGCGCTTCCGGTAGCCGGATTCAGTACTTCGAGTAAAAGATTAAGTATTTGCTATAATATACTGATTTAATTGAGTTTGCAACACCCCTCCCACCTTCCACCTCCCACCTTCTGCCTTCAAGGCTTCAGCACCCGAGGGTTTGCGTGTGGTATAAAGAGTGCTCCGGGGAATTCCTTCATGAAGGTCGTATCCGTATTCATCTCGTGGTAGGTTATCTCTGAACGCACCTCTTGGATATCGTTAAGAAGCCCTGCATCCTTAAGGAGAAGCTTTGCCCCCTTAATGGACGTGTTTCCTGCGGGAATATATTTCTCAACCGGGATATCCGGAAGCATCCCCAGGGTTATGGCCTTTTCGACCCTGACACCGCCCCCAAGTGCCCCTGCAATAAAAATACGCTCAATATCCCCAATCCCTATCCCGACTGCCTGCAACAGGACATGAAGCGATGTAAACATTGCGGCCTTGCTCCTGAGGAAATTGTCGATCTCTCGCTCTGTGATGTAGAGATGTGTTTTGTCATCCTTAAACAGTGTGTATGCCCTTTCCCCGTTTATGATCCCGGTACGGCACTCCGGAGTAAATCTCCCCCTGCTGTCGATC
The DNA here is from genome assembly GCA_002897935.1 of bacterium BMS3Abin08. NCBI lineage: Bacteria > bacterium BMS3Abin08. The sequence goes on along the minus strand of BDTA01000054.1, from coordinate 31,461 downwards.
ATGCCATGTTCATAGAGGCCGGCAACGAGGTCGATAATCCCGGAACCGCATATACCGGCAGGGGGGGCATTGTTGATGGTGCTGTACACAGGTACGGCGGGATCACCCCGAAGGTCGATTCTGTAGATGCTACCTTCGACAGCCCTTTTCCCTGAGGAGAAGATACCCTCCTCGAGGGCCGGACCGGCAGCTCCGGCTCCGACCAGCAGCCAGTCCCTGTTGCCTATCACGATCTCGGCGTTTGTGCCCACGTCTATCAGTACCGAGATGGCCCCGGACCTGTGTATTTTCGTCGAGATTATTCCGGATACAATATCCCCGCCGACATAACTTCCGGCATTCGGAAATATGTAAATAACGCCCCGGGGATTGATATCGAGACCGAGTTCTCCTGCCGTGAAGAACCCGGGTGAATGCACCACGGGGGTATAGGGCTCTATTGGTATGTTGTTTACATCGAGGCCAAGGAGAAAATGGGTCATCACCGTGTTGGAGGCGACGGTTACGGCAACCACATGTTTCCTTTCGACCGCTCCCCCGGATGTTATCTCTTCGATCAGCCGGTTGAGTCCTCCTGCGAGGGAGCCGGTAAGGTCTTTTACTCCGTGCTCCATGGCAAATTGGACCCTGGAGAGGATGTCCGGGCCATACTCCCTCTGGGGGTTTTCGATGCTCATTGCAGAGATCTTCGTTCCCCTTTTGAGATCATGGAGGGATGCGGCTATATTGGTGGTTCCGATGTCTATGGCAAGCCCGGCGAACTCCTTCCGGTTGAGGCTGATGAGCCTTGTGCCCCCATCAAACATCCCGAAGAGCGGGGATATGTTGAACCCGTTGTCTCTCAGGGCAGCCGGAAGTTCCCTGACCAGGCCCAGGGGGACCTGCAGGTTATCCATCCCCAGGGCATTTAGCAGGCGTTCCAGGTCGGCCCTCTTGTCATCAACAGAGGGGGGGGCAAGCTCGAGGTCCTTCTGAAATGCAAGGGCATTATTCATTGTTGTCAAAAGAAGAGGTGAGTTTTAAGCCACGGCTTCAGGTGGATTGTTCATAAACGATCCTGCCCATATCACTCGTATCGTATCCGCCGAGGGAGTTGACCATCGCCCTGAATTCCTCATCCGACCGGATGATGGAGAGAAGCGCGGTAAAGGGCGGTAAATCGAGAAAATCATTCTTTACCACAATGTCGTATCTCTCCCTGGCCACAGGAACGAATTCAAGTCCAAGACTGATAGCGGCTGTTATGATACCCATACCCGCGTCCGCAACCCCGGATGCAACGGCAGAGGCAACCCCCATATGCGTGAACTCCTCCCTGCCGTAACCCTCGATATCAGCGGGATCGATACCCTCATCCTTCAGGCACTTGTCCGTAAGGAGCCTTGTTCCTGAACCGCGTTGTCTGTTTATGAAGACAAGGTCCTCTCCTGTAAGGTCTCCAATACCCTTAATCCCCCTGGGATTACCCTTCCGTACTATAAGCCCCTGCCGGCGGTAAACGAGGTTTATCAATGTGAGCGGGATTCCCTTCAGGAACTTCTTTATGAACGGCACGTTGTATTCACCGGAGGTTTCGTCGAGAAGGTGTGTTCCTGCCATGTGTGCCTGTCCCTTTTTTACGGCAACGAGCCCGCCCATCGAGCCGACATGAGCAGATGAGAGACTGTATCCCGGGAAGAGCTGCTTTAACCGGTTTGCAAGTAAATCAATGCAGTTATCATGGCTTCCGATACAGACGATGTTGTTCTCGATCTCCTCCCTGTCCTTCATCAGTGTTACCTTGATTTCTGTTTCTGCTGCAAGCCCCTCGCTCATTTCAGGAACCCGTACAATTCCGTCGGCACGCTGTAGCGTCATGACGGCTCCGGCCCCTCTTCCGACGGGCGTTGCCATATACTTATCTCCCACCTTTCCGACCTTGACCCGGAGGAACTCTTCACTGCCGGGAGGTGATGTAACAGGTCTCGAGAGGCTTGCAATGAGTTCCTCCCGCCTGGGCAGTGCCCTGCCGAGGAGGTGTAAAATGAGTGGCAGGCCGAAGAGTTCAAAGGTTATGTAAGCACTGACGGGATAGCCGGGAAGACCGATAACCGGTTTCCCTTCGATGCTTCCAAGGAGGACGGGCTTTCCGGGCTTTATCCTTATGCCGTGCAGAATGATATCGCCCATCTCAGCAATCACATCCGGCGTGAAATCCCTGGTGCCTGCCGAAGATCCTGCAATAACTACAATAAAATCACATTTATTCAATGAGTTAGACAGTACTTCTTTAAGTAGCTCTTTGTTGTCGGGGATTATTTCCTCCCTGGTATAATCTCCACCTGCATCAAGGACCATCGCCCCTATCATGTAGCTGTCGAAGTCTATTATCCTTCCCCTTGAGAGGGGCTCACCCGGGGCTATAATCTCGTTTCCCGTGGGAATGATCCGCACAAGCGGTTTTCGCCGGACACCTATCCCGGTGATTCCTCCGGCCAGCATTGCACCGATGTCTATGGGCCGGACAAGGTGATTTTCCGGAAGGATAAGCTCGGTCTGAACAATATCCTCTCCAACGGTCCTGACATGCTGGTAAGGGGTTGCAGGGGAGTTGATGATTATACAATCCCCGTCCCTGTGGATCTCCTCTATCATGATCACGGCATTACATCCTTCGGGCAGGGGTTCTCCTGTATTTACTTCAACGGCCGTATCGCCAATCTTCAGTTTAACCGGGGTGGTCTCTGAAGCGCCGAAGGTCTCATGGAAGGGAACTGCATAGCCGTCCATGGCAGCGGAATGAAAAAAGGGGGATGATATGGCGGCAAATACTGCCGAAGCAGTGGTACGGCCAAGGGAATTCTCAACGGGTATATGCTCGGCCTCTGTCCTGTGAATGCCTTTCAGGGAGTCGTGCCATCTGTGAAGTGCGTCATCGAGGGAGATGTCCTGCCGGTATATTCGCCTTGACTGTTTCACCGGGGTTTATTCAGGACCCTGCTGACCTTTCTGGAGTTCAACAACCTTCTTCTCCTCTTTTTTCATGATGGAGTAGCCGTCAAATATACCGCCTTCTATAATGATAAGCTTTTGAGTCCTGATATCTCCGCAGATATATCCCTTGGATTTAATCTCAACAGACTCCTTTGCCTCGATGTTACCCTCTATCGAACCTCCCACCAGGACGCCCATGGCGTGAATATTCCCCTTGACGCGTCCCTTCTGTCCCACAACTACCCAGTCCGCCTTTACATTGCCCTCGATCATCCCATCCGTACGTAGTGTCCCCTTGACATGCACCTCACCTTTTATCGTTGAGTTGAATCCTACAATCGTCTCTATCTTGTCATATTTCTTATTAAACATTTCATTTTCCTTTCATATAGGAACGGGGGTTAACGGGCTTTTTATCGAGCCATACCTCGTAGTGAACATGGGGGCCGGTGGTATTTCCCGTGGAACCGACATAGGAAATTATATCTCCCCGGTTGACCTTCTGTCCTACCTTAACGATGATTTTCTTGTTATGGGCATATGCGGTGGTAAAGCCAAAGCCGTGTTCAAGCACTACAAGCCTGCCGCTGCCGCCACTCCAGCCGGCGAAACTTACAATACCGTCCGCCGTTGCCCGTACAGGGGTGCCCGGCCAGGCCGCTATATCGATACCGGTATGATAATCCCTCCTGCCGGTCTTGGGATGTTTTCTCCAGCCGAAGGGAGAACTGATATACCCCCCCTCAAGTGGTGATCCCCTTGGTGTGGCAAAGTAGATATCGCGCTGCTGTCTGAGGTAGTCCTTTATCTCTCCCACGGTATCCATTGTCTTTTCAATCTGCTTCTTCAGCAGCTCCATATCTATAGAGCCTGAGTCGGATACATCGAGGGTTTCAAGGACCTCGGATTTTTTCTCAAGGGAAAACAACCGCTTAAACTGTGTCTCTGATTTTTTCAGGGAATTAATGGTCGTTCTCAGGTCGGCAAACTGGCCGTAATAGAAATCCAGCTTCGCCTTCACCTCGTTGTACCTCTCCGTAGTGACGCCCACAAAAACAATATAACCCGTAAAAGAAGTCCAGACTAATAAAAGAACTATTATTCCTATCGAGGGAAGCTTTACACTCATGGGCCTCTTGTTGGAGTGGGGTATAAGCATTATGGTTATCGGTGCAAAGATACGGCGGAGGAGCTTTTTTATTTTATGCATACTCTATCCCCTTTTCTCCATTTTTGATATCACCAATAATAAAACTTTCATAAACCGGACCCTTCAGCACGGAGACGGCCCTCTCGGCCTCGTCAGCGCTTAATATTATAATATATCCTATGCCAAGGTTGAAGGTTTTTTCCATTTCTTTTTCAGAGATATTACCGAGCCTTCTTATCACATCGAAAATCGGCGGCTCCTTCCATGAACCTCGCCGCAGGAGCGCCCTTTTCCCCGCAGGGAGCGCCCTCGGCAGATTGCCTGAAATACCTCCCCCTGTAATATGGGCCATTGCCTTGACGCCGATTCCCTTGTCCCTTAGGAGATTAAAGGCGTTTACATATATCCTCGTAGGCTCGAGGAGTTCTTCCCCGAGGGTTCTCCCCAGGACCTCCATGTAGGAATCAATCTCCATCTTATTCCGGTTAAAGAACAGGTTCCTCACGAGAGAGAATCCGTTACTGTGAAGCCCGCTCGAGGAAATACCGACTACGGCGTCGCCTGTATCAACCGAGCTTCCGTCGATAATTTCATCCTTTTCAACAATCCCCACGGCAAACCCCGACAGGTCGTATTCACCGGCGCTGTAAAAACCCGGCATTTCGGCTGTTTCTCCGCCTATCAGGGCGCATCCGGCTTCCCTGCAGCCACGGACTATTCCCTTTACGACCTCCTTCCCGGTTTCCGCACTCAGGCGGCCTGTAGCAAAGTAATCGAGAAAGAAGAGTGGTTCCGCCCCGGAGGTGAGGATGTCATTTACACACATCGCCACAAGGTCTATACCCACGGTATCATGGCGGTCCGCCATAAAGGCGATCTTCAGTTTTGTCCCGACGCCGTCGGTTCCGCTGATCAGCACAGGTCTTTTAAACCTGCCTGTGTCCAATTCAAAGAGCGCACCAAACCCACCAAGCCCGGTAAGGACCTCTTTACGGAAGGTTTCCTTTACAAGGGGTGAAATGAGTTTAACGAAACGTTCCCCTTCATCCACATCCACCCCGGATGCCTTATAAGTCAGTCCATCGGACATAACGCTTATATTTTGCATATTTTCCTTTATTTAGGCAAGGGGCTTTTGTTATCTTAAGTTGTATTGTATCTTTAAAAATTACTGCATAGTGTCGTGTCAACCTTGTAATGTAGGGGTGCTTGAATTGTCATTCCCGCTGAGCCTGTCCTCGCCTGTCGGGGATCGGGAATCATAACTCCTCTTGGATTCCGGACAAGCCGGAATGACAATTGAGAGTTGACGCGACACTACAGCGGTTTGTTTGCCGTTCTGAAGGTACTGACTGTGTCGGAATCCTGGAAACGCAAATAATGTCATTCACGGGTTATTGGAAGAACAGCACGTCAAGGCAATTCACAATAGCGCAGAGGAGATATGAAAGTCATATGGGGATTGGAAGAGCTTGAGGAAAGCCCGGAGTCGCCTGTCGTCACGATAGGCAACTTCGACGGCGTACACCTCGGGCACAGGAAGATCTTCAGTCGTGTTGTCGATGTAGCATCACGCATGGGGGGGGCGTCCATGGCTATTACATTTGAGCCCCATCCCGTAAAGGTCCTTGCCCCTGAAAGAGATGTAAGGCTCCTGACCCCGACCGACCAGAAGATAAGGCTGATCGGGGAATCCGGTATCGACCTCCTTCTGTTAATCAGGTTCAATAAGGATTTCTCAAGGCTGTCACCTGATGACTTCATAAGGCAAATACTCGTTGAAAAACTTAAAGTCAAACATGTAATTGTAGGCCATAACTACCGGTTTGGAAAGGGTAAAAAGGGCACCACAAGGATGCTCAGGAATTACGGCAGGAGGTATGGTTTCACGGTGAATGTCGTGCGGAACATGAAGATCGGCGGATTCACGGTAAGCAGTACAAGGGTAAGGCAGCTCCTGCAGTGGGGAAGGGTTTGTGAGGCATCATCCTTCCTCGGCAGGTCCTATTCAATACACGGAACCGTAATAAAGGGCGCAGGTAGGGGAGGGAGGATTCTGAATACCCCAACGGCAAACATCACCACCCCCCACGAACTCATTCCAAAAGAGGGGGTTTATGTTGTCAAGGTATCGGTCGAGGGGAATGTTTATGACGGGGTGGCAAATATTGGGAAGAACCCGACCTTCGGCGGTCGGAAGCAGAGTTATGAAGTGCACCTCCTCGATTTTAAAGGTAACATCCTGAAGAAGGATATCGTGGTATATTTTATCGACAGGATAAGGGGGGAAAAGACCTTTCCAAGCGCCGATGCCCTCAGGGAACAGATAACCAGGGATATCGACACGGCAAGGGTTATTTTAAAGGAATACCGGGTCGACATCAAAGCGTAGGGTAAAGCCGCCCTCTGTGAGTCTGTCCTTCAGGTACAGGGCTTTTTCCCTCGGTATTTTCATCGTCTTGCCCTTCAATACAACCTGGTAGCAGGCCTCGTATCCCCTGAGCCTGGGAAGGGTCCTGACGGGGCCGTGGACATCCTCCCTGTTTCCGACTCCATCTACAGCAGCCTCGATATCGTCCCTGTCTGAATCACTTTCCCTTTTTTTGTAGATATACACCGCTATCATTTTGGTAAATGGTGGCGCTGAGGCTTCCCTGCGTTTCAGAAGCTCATCCCCGGCAAAGCCGAGGTAGTCCCATTTCTTGAGGTACCTGAAGACCGGATGCCAGGGCACCTCTGTCTGTAGTATTATCTCACCGCCGGGTAACAGAAAATCGCTTACGGAGACGACTTCCTGGAACAGTCTTTCCGAGGACCTGAAGTCCGGCAGGTTCAAGATGATATCAGGGTTGAGAAAGGCGATCAGGTCGAGGCTCCTAAAATAAAGTCCCCTCCTGGAGAGGGTCCCGACAATCAGGTAGCGGTCCCCTGCCGGGGAGCGGGTCGATGTGAGGTTGGTACTCTCACCACCCCCCTTTGACCGGCCACGGGAGGCATCGAGGGTTATCTCCCGGGGTTTCACACCGGACTCGAAGAGATTATCCAGATACTCCTGAATCCGCTCGACACCTGCCCCGAAGGGGTTGAGATTGTAGCCCTTGCAGTGCGGACATGAGCGTGGAAGGGGTTTGCTGAATTTGCAGTAGTGGCAGAGGAGGCCCTTTTTTTTATGATACACAAGGGGTATCATGCAGTCGGGACATTCCTCTATATGTCCGCATTCATCACATCTGAGCATTGCATACCCCTTTCTCTGGATAATGATCATGGCCTTCTTCCCTGCGCCGTCTCCGGTAACGGCCTTCAGGGAGTTTATCACCCGCTGGGAGAGAAAGGGGACGGGGGATACGGTTTTCTTGAGATCCAGAACCCTTACCACCGGCGGGTTGGGCCTGGTCCCGGTCTTGATCAGCCTGTACCTGTTCCTCCTGCAGTTGTGGAGGGACTCCAGAGAGGGTGTGGGTGACATAAGCAGGACGGGTATATCCTCGAGCATTGCCCTCATAACGGCAACATCACGGGCATGGTAGCGCGGTGATTCCTCCTGTTTATAGGAATGATTATGCTCGTGAGTCACAATAAGTATTTTGGGCTTCATGGGTGCAAATACGGCGGATCTCGTTCCCGTAAGGATTGAGTAATTACCGTTGAGCAGGCCCTTCAGTGTATCGTAACGTTCCGATCTCTTCATCCTGCCGTGCAGGATTGCGGTTTTTCCTCTGTGGCGGCGGTTTATTACGGTATAGATCCTCTCTGCATAGGATATCTCAGGCGACAGTATCAGTGCCGACACCCCTTCAGAGAGAAGTCCCCGGATGACCTGGAGTTGTGAGTACTGATCGGCCGGCTGCAGGAGAAAGACGCCGAACCTGCCTTCATTGGTCAAGGCCTTTATATTTGCAATAATCTCTTCCGTATCTTCCGTGTTTTCATCCGTATCGTATCCGGAAATGACCGGATTGCAGGGCCTGGTTTTACCGGGTGGGGATATCAGGACATCGGAAAGCATGGACTTCAACATCAAACCGTGGTTGGTTATGTAGTACCCGGCAGCCCATTCAAGCAGGGATATGAGAGGTAGTGGAAGCAGCGGCGTGGAGTCGGCAATGCCGGTTATCTCTTTAAGGCCGGAGGCATTAACGGCCGTCCGCAGTCTGAGCACGATGCCCTTTTTCTCCCTCTTGCGCAGGGGCGCCGTAACCAAATGCCCGGGTTTGATGGTCCCTTTAAGGGGTTCCGGTACCGAGTATGTGAGAAAGGGAAGGTTCTGGGGGAAGACTATTTCACAGAGGAGCACGTTCTTACTCAAAGAGGCTTTTCATCTCTTCCATGAACTCATTCAGATCCTTGAATTCCCTGTAAACCGAGGCAAACCTCACGTAGGCGACCTTATCGAGTTCCTTGAGGGTGTTCATTATCTCCTCTCCTATCCAGGAACTCTGTACTTCCTTCACCTCGAGTTCAAGGAGCTTTCTCTGGATCTCATCAACGGTCTCATCGAGGGTCTCCGCCGAGATATCCCTTTTTTCACATGCCTTCTTCAGCCCGGTGAGGATCTTTGACCGGTCAAAGGGTTCCCGCCTTGAATCCTTCTTGATAACCAGTGGGAGGTTTTCTTCGATTTTTTCGTAGGATGTGAAACGCCGTTCACACTTCAGGCATTCCCGCCGCCGCCTTATAACGTCGCCGTCCTTGCCGGTTCGTGAATCGATAACCCTATCTTCCAGGTTTCCACAAAAGGGACATTTCATTGTCTGGGGGGATCAGTATAAAGGAAAAGATTTACACAGGGAAGCGGTACGTTCACGCAATTCCCTCAATTCCGATTCGTCGTTTGAATTATTGATTACGCTGTCTATTATGGACGCAATCTCCACCATTTCAGCCTCCTTCATCCCCCGTGTTGTGACGCACGGGGTTCCAAGCCTGATGCCGCTGGTTATAGCGGGCGGTTTTTCATCATAGGGAATGGCATTTTTGTTTGCAGTGATTCCCGCTATATCAAGTGCGGCCTCGGCATCCTTTCCCGTAATTCCCTTCTTTGTGAGGTCAACGAGCATCAGGTGGTTGTCTGTCCCGCCTGAAATTATATCGAACCCGCGCAGGGTTAATTCTTCAGAGAGTTTCCTGGCGTTCCTGACGATCTGCTCCTGATACTCCCTGAATCCCGGTGAGAGGGCCTCTTTGAAGGCAACCGCCTTGGCGGCTATTACGTGAACGAGGGGTCCGCCCTGAATCCCGGGGAAGATCATCTTGTCGATTTTTTTTGCAAATTCCGAACGGCACATGATCATCCCGCCACGGGGACCACGCAGGGTCTTGTGTGTCGTTGTAGTGACAAAGTCAGCATAGGGGAAGGGGGTAGGGTGGACTCCGCTGGCAACGAGGCCCGCTATATGGGCGATATCGGCAAGGAGGTATGCACCCGTCTCTTTTGCTATCTCTGAAAATGCCCTGAAGTCTATAACCCTCGAGTATGCGCTTGCACCGGTTACAATCAGTTTCGGCCGGTGTTTTCTTGCAATATCCCTTACCGCGTCAATGTCTATGTATCCATCCTGCCTGACGCCGTAGCTCAGGGCATTGTAAAGGAACCCGGAGAAGTTGACACGCGCGCCATGCGAGAGGTGACCTCCGTGATTGAGACTCATGCCAAGCACGGTATCCCCGGGCTTAAGGACCGTGAAAAAGACCGCCATGTTTGCCTGGGTCCCGGAATGGGGCTGGACGTTTACGTGTTCGGCGCCAAAGAGCCTCATTGCACGTTCTACTGCGAGGTCCTCCACCTGGTCGGCGTATTCACATCCGCCATAGTATCTCCTCCTGGGATAACCCTCGGCATATTTATTGGTAAAAACCGATCCCTGTGTTTCGAGGACAGCCCTGGATGCATAGTTTTCAGATGCAATCAGGACAATCTTGCTCTCCTCACGTTGCATTTCCTTTATGATGGAGTCATAAACCTCGGGGTCTGTTTTACGTACTTCATTGAGTTGCACTTTTTATCCTCTCCTCGATTGAGTTTATTTTATCCCGACGCCTTTCATGCCTGCCTCCCTCAAAAGGGGTTTCAAGCCACGTTGTCACAATTTCTTCCGCAAGAGATCTCTCGGTCGTCCTCCCACCCAGAACGAGGATGTTGGAGTCGTTATGGAGCCTGCTCATCCTCGATGCATGGACGTCGTGGCAGAGGGCCGCCCTCACGCCGGGAAACTTGTTGGCGACAATAGACATGCCGATACCGGTCCCGCATATAAGAATGCCCCTTGCCGTTTCACCCGAGGAAACCGCTTCCGAGACCTTCTCTCCAAAATCCGGGTAGTCAACGGAGCACTCATCGTTGGTGCCTAAATCAAGAGGAGTATAACCGCAGCGGATCAGGAGGGCCTTTATCCGGTTTTTCATCTCCAGTCCGGCATGGTCGGAGCCTATGGCTATCTCTTTCAACATTGAATGTTATCATAAATTAGAGCCAGCATTGAAGTCAAGAAAAGTCTTTTTGTATAATAGGTCCTCTTTGTTTTAAGGAGGTGATATGTACAGGATTACTCTTATTCCAGGTGACGGTATCGGTCCCGAGATAAGCGAGGCCACCGTCAGGGTCATAGAAGCAACAGGTGTGGACATAGAATGGGACGTCCAGAATGCGGGTGAGGATGTCTACAGGGAGGAAGGCACTCCCCTGCCTGCGAGGGTTCTGGAGTCTATCAGGAGGAACAGGGTTGCAATTAAAGGCCCTGTTACAACGCCCGTGGGTAAGGGGTTCAGGAGCGTTAATGTCACCCTGAGACAGGAACTCGACCTCTATGCCTGTGTAAGACCGTGCAGGAGTTACAGGGGTGCACGCACAAAATATGAGGATATCGACCTCGTTATAGTCAGGGAAAACACGGAGGACCTCTATGCCGGGATAGAGTTTGAAAAAGGGGAAGAAGACACCCTAAGGCTTATTGATTACATTGAAAAGACAACGGGTCGCCGGATCAGGGAGGACTCGGGCATAAGCATAAAACCCATTTCCGTATTCGGCACCGAGAGGATCGTCAGGTTTGCCTTTGAGTATGCCGTGATGAATAAAAGAGCAAAGGTAACCGCCGTCCATAAGGCCAATATAATGAAATTCTCGGACGGCCTCTTTCTCGATATTGCCAGGAGGGTCTCGGAGGATTTTCCGGGTATTGAATTCGAGGACAGAATCATTGATAATATGTGTATGCAACTCGTCCAGAAGCCCGAGCTTTATGATGTGCTTGTCCTCCCGAATCTCTACGGTGATATAGTTTCAGATCTCGGCGCCGGGTTGATAGGCGGTCTCGGGCTTGCTCCGGGTGCAAACATCGGGGACGGCATAGCGGTATTCGAGCCCACCCACGGCAGTGCCCCCAAATACAGGGGCCTCAACAGGGTCAATCCCCTTGCCATGATCCTTTCCGCTGTGATGATGCTCAGCTATATCGGGGAAGACGAGGCATCCTCGGTTCTTCAGAGGGCGGTTGCAGAGGTCATATCCGAGGGGTCGAGCGTTACCTACGATATGAAGCCGGATCCCGACGACCCTACTGCTGCAGGGACATCTGAAGTGGCTGATGTGATAGTGCGGAAGATCAAGTCCGGTAAATAGAGTCTTTGTATAACGTCGAACAGATGTCGTTATTCCGTCATTCCCCGAAAGCGTTCGGGGAATCGTTCCTCTTTCCGTCATTCCGGCTTGTCCGGAATCTGTCTTTAAGAAGGATTCCCGTCCCGAAAGCGTTCGGGATCGCGGGAATGACAATCGACCGTAATTTATACACAGACTCTAATTAGAGCCTGTGTATAAACTGCTGTTTTATATTTTTGTCATACCCGAAGTCTGTAGTCGGGTATCCAGAAGTTACTGAAAAGACTGGATTCCCGCCCAACAGACCGCGGGAATGACGGCTCTATTGTTGAGTTTATACACAGACTTATAGTTAGTGTCTGTGTATTCTGTATATAAACTGCCATTTTTTATTCTTGTCATGTCCCGAAAGCATTCGGGACATCCGGAACTTATTGAAAAGACTGGATTCCGGCTTAAGGACTGCCGGAATGACAGATAGAGAGACTTACTTTATACACAGACAATAGTTAGTCATATGGTTCCTTGCATTTGCCGGCACAATGTCGGTAAAACAACGAAAGTCGCCCTGTCCGGCGCTGTTTATCGCCGGATTTTGATTATTGATTATATTAGATGTTGTCTTTCATTGGCAATAAGAGTTAAAATAATCAATCAATTTAATCATTTAGGGGTCCATCTATGAATGACAGCAGTAGTCCCAAGGGTTTTGCCTTTAACAGGATAAGGAGACTTCCACCCTATGTGTTCTCCATAGTTAATAACCTCAAGTATGAGGCCAGGAGGAGTGGGGAGGATATAATAGACCTGGGTATGGGGAATCCGGATGTTCCCACGCCTCCTCATATTATAGAAAAGCTCTGTGAGGCCTCAAGAAACCCGAAGAACCACAGGTATTCAGCTTCCAGGGGTATCACTCAGCTGAGAATGGCAATTTGTGAGTGGTACAAGAGGCGGTTTGATGTGGAGCTCGACCCTGACTCAGAGGCGGTGGTAACAATCGGTTCAAAGGAGGGGCTCAGCCATCTGGTCCTCTCAATAGTGGAGCCGGGGGATGTTGCGCTTACTCCCACCCCCGCCTATCCTATACACCCGTATAGTGTTATAATCGCCGGTGGTGAGGTCAGGAGCGTCCCTATCGGTCCCGGTATCGATTTTCTTGAAGAACTGGAAAAGGCGTTCAGGAATACCTGGCCCAGGCCGAAACTGTTGATAATCAACTTTCCCCATAATCCTACAACCGAGGTTGTCGACCTCGAGTTTTTCAGGAAAGTGATAGATTTTGCCAAAGAGAACAACCTCATAGTGCTCCATGATCTTGCCTATGCGGATCTCGTTTTTGACGGCTTCAAGACATCCAGCATTCTGCAGGTTCCCGGGGCCAAGGATGTTGCTGTTGAGTTTTTTTCGCTCACGAAGAGTTACTCCATGGCAGGCTGGCGTGTAGGGTTCTGTGTAGGTAACAGGGAACTGGTGGGAGCGCTCATGAAGATAAAGAGTTACCTTGATTACGGCATGTTTCAGCCTATCCAGATAGCAAGTATTATAGCCCTCAGGGGTCCCCAGGGTTGTGTGGAAGAGATCAGAAAGATATATGAAAAGAGGAGGAACACCCTCTGCAGGGGACTGAACAGGATCGGTTGGAAGATTGATCCTCCGAAGGCTACCATGTTTGTATGGGCCAGGATCCCCGAGCCCTATATTAAGATGGGATCGCTGGAGTTTGCCAAGTTTATTTTAAAGGAGGCAAAGGTTGCCATCTCTCCGGGCATCGGTTTCGGAGAGGGCGGAGATGAATATATAAGGTTTGCCCTTGTTGAGAACGATCACAGGATCAGGCAGGCGGTTAAAGGTATAAAGGGGTTATTCAGGTGATTCTTAATGTAGGGATAATCGGGTTCGGTACCGTAGGGTTGGGAACGGCAAGGATCCTGATAGACAATGCCGGTGTTATCAGGGAGAAGTCGGGCATGGATCTGAACCTCTTAAAGATTGCAGATCTCGATATAGAAAGTGACAGGGGCCTGAGCCTGAAGGCCGGGACCCTGACGACTGATGTAAAAGAGATCCTGGAAAATCCGGATATTCATGTGGTTGTTGAGCTGATTGGGGGCATCCATCCGGCTAAGGAGTTTATCCTTGAGGCAATAAGAAAGGGAAAGCATGTCGTTACGGCAAACAAGGCCCTGCTGGCAACAGAAGGGGAGGATATCTTTAAGGAGGCCGTTGAGAGGTCGGTTATGGTGGGTTTTGAGGCCTCTGTTGCCGGAGGGATCCCCATAATAAAGGTGATGAGGGAGGGCCTTGTGGCAAACAGGATTGTCTCTATTTACGGGATCATCAACGGTACGTCCAATTATATACTGACAAAGATGACGGATGACGGTGTGGACTTTGATACAGCGCTCAAAGAGGCCCAGGCTCTCGGTTATGCAGAGGCGGATCCCTCTTTTGACATCGAGGGAATCGACTCTGCGCATAAGCTGACGCTCCTTGCATCGCTTGCTTACGGGGTTCCCCTCTCATATGACAGGATTTACGTTGAGGGCATATCCCGCATAAGCTCGCTGGATATAGAGTTTGCCCGGGAATTCGGGTACAGGATCAAGCTTCTTGCAATAACGAAGCTGCTGGATGGATATGTGGAGTTAAGGGTCCATCCTACGATGATACCTGCAGATTACATGATATCAAAGGTGGACGGTGTACTTAACGCCGTATATGTAGTTGGCGATGCAGTGGGAGAGACGCTTTTTTACGGCAGGGGAGCAGGCGATATGCCCACGGGGAGCGCCGTAGTAAGCGACATCGTGGAAATAGGGAAAAGGATTGAAGGAGGATGCCGTTCAGCCGATGGGCTGGATTATATCGGTAAGAGGAAGGACCTGGGTATAAAGTCGATAGGGGACATCGAATCCATGTACTATTTCCGGTTCAGTGTCCTTGACAGGCCCGGTGTCCTCTCGAAGATATCCGGGATACTCGGGGATGGTAACATTAGTATAGCCTCCGTCATACAGAAGGGGAGAAAAGCCGGCGAGACGGTTCCCCTTGTGCTGCTGACTCATACGGCAAGGGAAAGAGACGTCCTGAAAGCGATTAAGGAGATAGACGCGCTTGATGTGGTTTCCGAGAGAACGACATTTATCCGGGTCGAGGGTGATGGAATCAAAAATTGAGGATAGTATTGCGGGTAACACCCCTTGCAATTATCCTGAAATCAGGATAGTGTCGCGTCAACTCTCAATTGTCATTCCGGCTTGTCCGGAATCTAAGAGGAGTATGATTCCCGATCCCCGACAGGCGAGGACAGGCTCAGCGGGAATGACAATTCAAACACCCCGGCATTACAAGGTTGACACGACACTATGGTACTGATAACCGCACCCATAATTTTTGTAAAGTGGAGGTGGCTGTAATGGAAGATGTGAAGGTTGACAAAAAGATCGATATCAGGGGGCTGGTATGTCCCTATACGTTTGTTAAATCCAAGCTTGCCATAGAGTCCATGGATGTAGGAGAGGTTCTCGAGATACTCCTTGATTATCCCGAGGCCTCACGGAGTATACCCAAATCCATGGAAGACCACGGTCATAAGGTCCTGAAGGTAGAGAAGATCAATGACAGTGACTGGGTGATAGTGGTCAGAAAGGAGACGGAGTGATGGAATTCACCGATGAGCAGATTCAGAGATACAGCAGACATATTATCCTTCCGGAGGTTGGTGGAAAGGGTCAGAAAAAACTCCTTGAAGCAAAGGTTTTTATCGTTGGCGCAGGCGGACTTGGTTGCCCTGTCGGTTATTATCTTGCGGCAGCCGGTGTTGGTACGATCGGGATAATCGACAATGATACCATCGAGCTCAGCAATCTTCAGAGACAGATTGCACACAACACCGAAAGGGTCGGTATGTATAAGGCAGACTCGGCAAAGATGACCTTCGAGGCGCTCAATCCTGATGTGAAGGTCGTTTCCATAAAGGAGAGGATATCCAAGGACAATATAATGGACCTTATCAGGGACTATGATCTGGTCGTTGATGGAAGCGATAACTTTCCAACCCGCTACCTTGTAAACGATGCCTCCGTGCTGATGAAAAAACCCCTGGTAAGCGGAGCCATTCTGAGGTTTGAGGGGCAGGTTACAACGATTCTCCCGGGAGAGGGACACTGTTACAGGTGTCTTTTTGAAGAGCCCCCGCCCCCCGGTCTTGTACCTTCGTGCCAGGAAGCAGGTGTCCTTGGTGCCATTACCGGCGTTGTTGGAAGCTTACAGGCTTTGGAGGTTCTTAAGATTATTCTTCAGAGGGGTGAGCCCCTGATGAATCAGCTCCTGATCTTCGACGCATTGAAGACTTCCTTCAGGAAGGTGAAGGTTCCCAGGAACCCGGACTGCCCTGTGTGCGGCGATAACCCCACGATCAGGGAGCTTCAGGATTACGAGGCGGAATACTGTGGAACGGAATTGTAGGAGAACATGCGACGGAAAAGCAAAGAGATTTTGAAAGAGAGATAGAATGGTTCGGTGGTTTTAAAGTCCTGCAATAACGATGTTTTAACAAATACAGCTACAGACCGGGTGCCGGAAGTAACAAGTAGGAGTTGTTTAAAACACCCTCCACTTTACTCCCCTCCGTCAAGGAGGGGGTAGACGGGAGTTTCACATAACTATGGAAGGCGGATTTACAATGCACCTTGCCGAAAGCCCCGACATTTGGCCGGGGATGAAGGCAAGGAATGTAATTAATCAAACTTTCTTTACAATGTTTTTTGCCGAAAGCACTGAAGTGCCGGAGGCAAATATAAAGATAAAATGTAACTACTCAGGTCTCCCCCTTTGGAAAAGGGGGATTAAGGGGGATTTTATTAATTCAACATTCTTCAAATCCCCCCTCGCCCCCTTTGCTAAAGGGGGGATTATAGGGCTGAGTAGTTACGATAAAATATCAAAACCTTACATTGGCTATGCTGTAAGGCATGCCATTGGCATGCTCCGACCTTTGGTCGGAGAGCTTGACCTGCTTGAAATGAGAAAGAGCATGAGAATAAATATAAGGCTCTTTTGTGTTTTAGTTGAAGACAGGCTTAAAATTTAACTTAACATTGATGGCGTCGTAAAAAATCAGAAATACCGTATTCTGTCATTCTGAATCCCGAATTAAGTTCGGGAAATCTATATAAATCAAGAAGTTATGAGACCCTGAAACAAGTTCAGGGTGACAATCAGGACTTATTACGAGTGCATTAACATTGATGAAGTCGTAAAAAGTCGTCATTCCCGCGAAAGCGGGAATCCAGGAAGCGTGTAACTATCTGAAAAGACTGGATTCCCGTTTCCACGGGAATGACAAAAAAACACTTTTTCAGATTTTTTACGAATCCATCAACATTAAACACAACGTACAATGTCATTCCCCGAAAGCGTTCGGGAAAGCGCAAAGCGCATAGCGGTCGTTTTTCCGTCATTCCGGCTTGTCCGGAATCGTTCTTTAAGAAGGATTCCCGAATCCCGAATGCGTTCGGGATTGCGGGAATGACAAATGACTGTAACTATACACAGACTCTTATTAGACAAAGCAATCCGACAGTTAGTGATTTATACGAAGACATTGCAGAAACGATTCCGGACAAGCCGGAATGACAGGCCGATCGAGTGTTTTCATCTTTTTTACGAATGAAACAAATATAATATGTGAAGAGGAGGTTTTATGAACGGAGTAACAAAGGCCATTCTGCCGGCTGCCGGGCTTGGCACAAGGTTTTTGCCGGCCACAAAGGCCGCGCCTAAGGAGATGCTACCCATAGTTGACAAACCCATGATCCAGTATGCCGTTGAAGAGGCGGAGGCCTGTGGAATAAATGAGTTCATAGTGATAACCGGGAGACACAAAAGGACAATCGAGGACCATTTCGACACGGTTTATGAACTTGAGGAGAACCTCAGGCAGAAGGGTAAAAAGAAGCTGCTTGCCGAGATAAACAGACTGAGCCACCTTAATTTTGCTTATATACGCCAGGGGCGACCCCTTGGGCTTGGTCATGCAATCCTGAGGGCTAAGCCGTTTGTGAAGGATGAACCGTTTGCAGTTCTTTTAAGCGATGACGTAATAGACCCTGACGAAACCCTCCTTGCGGATATGATTAAACTCTATAATGAGCTTGGCTGTCCAATAGTCGCACTTGAGGAGGTCCCCCGGGAAGAGATCCACCGTTACGGTGCGATTTCAGGAGTGAAGGAAGAGAAGGATGTATTCAGGATAACCGATTTTGTAGAAAAGCCGGCGCCCGAAGAAGCTCCAAGCAATCTTGCAATAATCGGTCGTTATATTCTTACTCCCGAGGTCTTCGATGTCCTTGAAAGTATGAAGCCGGGCCAGGGAGGAGAGTATCAGCTTACCGATGCCCTTAAGGGAATGCTGAAAGAAAAGACGGTCTACGGGTTTGTCTTCAGTGGGAAGAGATATGATGCAGGTGATAAATTCGGTTTTCTTAAGGCCACTGTTTCTCTGGCCTTGAAGAACGATGCCGTGTCGGAACGGTTTTTAGCTTATTTGAAGGAAATAGCTGCCGAAATCATGCAATAAAACAGTGCGTTCTGATTTTCAGTGACATGGAATTTATCGTTAAAGAGACTTATCTTCTGAATGGTGAGACAAGAAGGGATTATCCCCCCGTGGATATCTACGAGAGGGAGGATGCAGTTGTTTTTGTCGTAGAGTTGCCGGGGGTATTACAGCAGGATGTGCTTGCTAAGGTATATAATAACCTTCTGGTAATTGAGGGTGTGAAGAAACAGCATGATAATGAAAAAAAGGGAATGTTTATCTGTATGGAGCGTGAGTTCAGTCGTTTCAGAAGGATAATTCCCGTCCCGGTTACCGTGGCCCCCGACAAGGCCGATGCTGTTTTAAAAGACGGTATACTCAGGATTACACTGCCAAAGGCAGAGGATAGGGTTTATAAAATAAAGATCTTAAAGGAGTGAAGATGGTTGATATAGTGAAAGAGGAAAAAGATATTGAAATTCCAGATACCCTACCGATACTTCCCGTGAGGGATATCGTTATCTTCCCCTATATGATAATTCCGCTGTTTGTGGGCAGGGAGATGTCAATCCAGTCCATTGATCATTCCCTTAACACGGACAGGATGGTCCTCCTGCTCACCCAGAAGGACCTGAGCGTAGAGAACCCCGGGCCGGAAGACCTCCACAGTGTAGGTACCGCCGGTCTTATTATGAGGATGCTGAAACTCCCGGACGGGAGGGTGAAGATACTCGTTCAGGGTCTGAAAAAGGCAAAGGTTCTTGATGTCAAGTTGAAGGAGAACTACTACGAGGCAACGATACAGAAGATTGAGGATCAGAAGCCTTCCGAGATGACCCTCGAAGTAGAGGCGCTTATGAGAAATGTGAAGGAGCAGCTTGACAAGGCCGTGTCGCTGGGCAAGACCATTTTGCCGGATATTATGGTGGTTGTCGAGAATCTCGATGACCCCGGAAGACTGGCCGACCTCGTGGCCTCAAACCTTGGACTCAAGACTGAGCAGGCGCAGGAGATTCTCGAGACTGCAGATCCGATACAGAGACTTAAACGGGTGAGTGATATACTCGGCAGAGAGGTGGAGTTACTCCTTGTACAGCAGAAGATACAGACCGAGGCAAGGGGTGAGATAGACAAAACACAGAGAGAATATTTCCTCAGGGAGCAGTTGAAGGCGATCCAGAGAGAACTGGGTGAGATCGATGAGAGGGCGGAGGAAATTAATGAATTCAGTCAGAAGATCAAGGCTGCAAAGATGCCCGATAAGGTCCTGAAGGAGGCCGAAAAGCAACTTAAGAGGCTTGAGAAGATGCACCCTGACAGCGCAGAAGCCGCAACCGTAAGGACTTACCTCGACTGGCTTGTTGAGTTGCCATGGAGTAAGGTCACAAAGGATAATCTGGATATAAAGGCTGCCAAGAAGGTTCTCGATGAGGATCATTATGATCTTGAGAAGGTGAAGGAGCGGATACTTGAATATCTCAGTGTCAGAAAGCTGAAGTCCAAGATGAAGGGCCCCATCCTCTGTTTCATCGGTCCTCCGGGGGTCGGTAAGACCTCCCTCGGCCGTTCCATTTCACGTAGCCTGGGGAGGGAGTTTGTGAGGATGTCGCTTGGCGGCGTTCGTGACGAGGCCGAGATAAGGGGGCACAGGAGGACATATGTCGGCGCCCTGCCGGGCCGGATCGTTCAGGGAATCAAACAGGCGGGGAAGAACAACCCCGTCTTTATGCTTGACGAGATCGACAAGATAGGCGCCGACTTCAGGGGTGATCCCTCATCCGCACTGCTTGAGGTCCTTGATCCCGAACAGAACAATTCCTTTGTCGATCATTATCTGGGGGTTCCTTTTGATCTCTCCAACGTCATGTTTATAACCACGGGCAATATCGTTGATACAATACCCGGACCGCTGAGGGACAGGATGGAGATTATCTATCTGAGCGGGTATACCGAGGAGGAGAAGGTGGGGATAGCCAAGAACTATCTCCTGCCGAAGCAGCTTGAAGAGCATGGTATAAACGGCAGGATCATGAGGCTTAGCGATTCTGCATTGAATATGCTTATCTCCCATTACACCCGTGAGGCAGGGGTGAGGAACCTTGAACGGGAACTCGCAAATCTCTGCCGTAAGGTTGCACGTCAGATTGCCGAGGGGAGAAAAAGGAATTTTTTTATAACTTCAAGAGGCCTGCACAGGTATCTGGGCGCCCCGAAGTTCCTCCCTGAGGAGGAAATGGAGAAGGATGAGATCGGTGTGGCCACAGGACTTGCCTGGACTGAATCCGGAGGTGATATCATCTACGTCGAGGCAATCACCATGAAGGGCGGGGGGAAACTAACCCTTACCGGACAACTTGGCGATGTGATGAAGGAGTCGGCCCATGCCGCCCTGAGCTTTGTCCGTTCACGGGCGAAGGACCTTGGTATAAAGGAGGACGTCTTTTCAAAGACCGATATCCATATTCATGTACCTGCAGGTGCAATCCCCAAGGACGGTCCATCCGCGGGTATAACCATGGCTGTTGCCATTGCATCGGCCCTTACGGGAAGGCCGGTTGACAAAAGGGTGGCAATGACCGGTGAGATTACACTCAGGGGAAGGGTGCTTCCAATCGGAGGGCTTAAGGAAAAGACCCTTGCTGCAAAGAGGATGGGTATTCGGAAGGTGATTGTCCCCGAGAGGAACAGAAAGGATCTCGAGGATATCCCCAGGTACGTGAAGAGGGATGTGGAGTTTGTATTTGTGGAGGAGGTCGATGTGGTGTTTAAGGCTGCATTAAAGAAGAAGAGGACCAGGAGGACACCTGCCGCATCGAAGAAGAAAAGAAAATCCGGCTGAGCCGGTCAGGCAGGCCGTTTAGTTTATCCCTGCCTCTGCCGACGGTCCGGTTCCGTCCCCCTGTCAAAACGATGAAGCTTTCCGATAAAGGAGAACTCTTCATACTCGATGACATAAGAAGGAGATTTGCCTGCTGTTCCGACAACCTGATCGTCGGGATAGGTGATGATGCCGCTGCGTTTGCATGTCCGGAAAAAGGGAGTATTCTGGCCAGCAGTGATATGATGGTCGAGGGAGTACATTTCGACCTCACTTATTTTACCCCCTTTCAGGTTGGATACAAACTTGTCGCCTCAAACGTCAGTGATATCTATGCGATGGGTGGAAGTCCCGACTGGATGCTCCTGATTCTCTCACTTCCTGAGAGTGTGGACCTGTCCTTATATGAGTATTTTTTTTCAGGGTTAATGGCCGCCTCCAGGAGATATAATCTTACCCTCATAGGTGGTGACATTACGGAGAGTAAGAGGGATATTACCGCAGGGCTTACAATCCTCGGCAGGGAAGGTGGTAAAATCCTCAGGAGATCAGGTGCATCACCCGGAGACAAGGTCTATATAACCGGCCCGGTTGGTGAGGCTGCTCTTGGACATGAAATACTAAGAAGGGTTGCCCGTCCCGTTGCCCTGGAAAAGGGAGAGCGTCTCGATCTTGAGCTGCAATGGGATGAGATTGTTACATATCTTAGGAGATTTCTCCTTCCGGAGGTCCGTGATATGATGGAGTACTCTGAAAAGATAAGCGCAATGATCGACATCAGTGACGGTCTCTTTATAGACCTCTTCAGATTATGCAGTGAGAGTAAAGTGGGTGTAAGAATCATCGAGGAGCGTTTGCCGAAAAGAGCGGGGATGAAAGAGGTGGCAGGGTTCTTCAAGCTGGATCTTCGAGCCCTGATGGTATCCGGCGGTGAGGACTACCAGCTTCTCTTCACCTCCGGGGAAGAGTTCCCGGGGTTCTGTGAGATCGGTGAGGTGATTGATGAAGGGATGTATTTTATTGGAAACGACGGGGAGGAACAGGAAATAAAACCGGAGGGGTATCAGCACTTTGTCACTGGGAGATAAACTGCGTCTCGTCCTCACCGTTGAGGGATCGTCAAGGAGAACCGCCCTCGCCTTTGCGCTGGGCGTCTTTGTCGGCATGTCGCCATTCCTTGGTCTTCACACCCTGATGGCGATCGGTATTGCCGTCGCCTTCAGATTCAATAAAGTGGTTACCCTCGCTGGGGCCTATATTACAAATCCCTGGACCATAATACCCATATACACCTTCAGTACATGGCTTGGCGTAAAGCTGACAGGTAGTGAGGATGCCCTGTCTTCAATAAATTTTCATAGTATTAATATCTTCAATATCTTCAGGATGCTGGAAGGACTTCTGGTTCCCTTTTTTGTGGGAACACTTTTCGTCGGCTCGGTAGCAGGGGTTGTGTCATACTTCCTTGTAAAAACAATACTGCGCAGGATGCGCGAAGGCAGTTAAAGCAGGGGGTAATCAGCCCTTTATCTTCCTTTCTATCCGGCTGCAGATGCCGTGAAGCATCCCGGCCTCCCAGGGGGTCAGTCCTGAACGGCCAAGCATATGCTTGAGGTTTCTCATTATCCTGACTTCCATATCCCTGTCCCCCCGGGGGAAATAACCGAGTATATCAAGGGTCTTTCCTATATGTTCGAAGAGCGCCGGGAGTTCCTCGTGGGGAACAAACGCCGGTGTCTCCGTATTCATCTCACCCTTGGTCAGTTCATAGGCGACAATAAGGACTGACTGGGCAAGGTTGAGCGAAGGGGCCTCCTCCGATGTAGGTATGTTTACAAGAAAGCCGCACTCCCCGGCCTCTTCATTTGTAAGACCCCGGTCTTCCCGGCCAAAGAGGATGGCTACCCTGTTTTTTGTTGCCCTCTTTCTTATCTCCTTTATCGCTTCTTCAAGGGGAAGAAGCAACCCCCTCTTCTTCCCGGTCCTCCTTGAAGTACCAACCACAAGCGCCTTGTCCGAGATGGCATCGTCGAGGCTCTTAAAGACACCTGCTTCCTCGAGGAGGTCCGTGGCATGGCATGCAAGCCAGAAGTCACGACCTTCAATGAAGTTCTCCGGGGGGTTTACCAGGATGAGGTTATTAAAACCCATGTTTTTTACCGCCCTTGCAGAGGCCCCTATATTACCGGGCTCGCTGGGGTTTACCAGGACAAAGGAAATACTGTCTCTCCAGTCCTTCACGGCTGAATCCCCCATTATTTCAAGACCTTCCTTTTATACAGCAGTCCCCCGGTGCCTATCAGTGCGGCCCCTATGATAAACAGTTTGGCAAGTTTTAGCGAAAGCATATCCATGGTTGCCCCCCTTATAAGTATGCTGACCCCGATATCCATGAACTGCTTGAGCGGGGAGACCCTCGTTGCAGCCCTTAGCCAGTCAGGCAGGGCCTCCGGGGGCACCCATCCGCCTGACAGAAGAAGCATGGGGGCAAAGATAACGATTGTAAGCATCCCGATCTGGCTGAACCTCCTTGCCACTGATGCTATTATAAAGGCAAGCCCCGTTGTCGAGATGAGGAAGATCAGGGTCACAACGAGAAAATCCGTGATTCCTCCCTTTAAGGGCAATCCAAGCCAGAGTTTCAGAACGAGCAGATAGCTTGCAGCGATAACCGAAATGAGGAAGAGCATCGAAGCAAGGATCTTCAGGATGATTAACCGCCCTATGCTGAGTGGGGATATCAGTATCTGCTCGATGGTTCCATACTCCCGCTCCCTGATAAGCATGGCTGCAGGGAGGATCATCCCGACCAGGGTTATCATCATAAAGAACTCGATAAGTCCCTCATATATGTCGTCACGTGCGTCGGGGTTGAAGAGTATACGGCTCCTTAACTCAACCGGCACCTCAAACCTTAACCCTTTCCTGTAATTTTCCTCGATGGTCTTCTCAAGAGAGAAGTCATTTATGATCTTTCCGAGGTAGGCGGAACTGAGGTAGGCCGCCGTGCTCTGCGATCCGTCGACAAGTACCTGAACCGTTGTTCCCTCCCGGTGGATATCCCGTTCAAATCCGTTGGGGATATCGAGTATAAGGATCGCCTCGGAGTTGTTCATTATACGGTCTATTTCCGCCCTGTCTTTGATTATCCTCGGCTTGCTGAAGGCAGGTTCCCGGATCCTGCTGAGAAGTTCGCGGCTTTCCACCGAGTGGTCTTCGTCATATGCGGCTATGGAAACATGCTCAGGAATGAGCTGAAACCCCTTTGCAGCCAGGAATATATCGAGACTGAAGGCATAGATGACAAATATCAGCAGCCCCCTGTCACGGAGTATATGGAGGAGTTCTTTTTTAATAAGGTTCCAGATGTCAGCCCTCCCTCTTTTTAAAGACCATTACAGAGAAGGAAAAGAGCAGGATAAAGTACAGTATTAACATGCCCATTTCTTTCATCATCTGGAAGAGGCCAAGCCTTTTCAGATAGACCCCGTGGATTACGTCCATGAAGTACATGGTGGGATATATGTGTGCCATCACCTTGCCCTCCGTACCGAGGTTGGATACAGGTATCAGGAGGCCGGAATACAGGAATGCGGGTATGATGGTTACAATAAGTGTAACGATCTGAGCAGATACAACTGTGCGTGTAACCGATGATATCAGGAGTCCGATGGAGACGTTAATGAGGACATAGACGATTGCCGGCGGAATCAGATCAAAGATGCTCCCCTTCATGGGTATGGCAAAGAGCACCTTCACGGTGGCTACAACGACAAAAAAGTTTATTGTTGAGATAATGAGATAAGGGATGATCTTACCAAGGAGGAACTCGATCTTCTTAACCGGTGTCGAATAGATATTGTATATTGTGCCGAATTCCTTCTCCCTTGCAACGGCTATAGCGGTAAGCACTGCCGGGTTCATAAGCAGCACTATCGCTATAAGACCCGGGATGAGGGCATAGCTGCTCCTTAACGATTCATTGAAGAGATACCTTGTTTGCGCCTTTACCGGCACCGGGGAAGTGAGAGAACCCGACCTTTCGATCCGCTCTTTAAGAAGGCGCCGGTTGTATGAACTCACAATAGCCTCGGCATAACCCTTTATTGTAATGGATGTATACGGATACCCGCCGTCGATGAGGACCTGAACATCCGATGTCTCCCCGCGGTAGATCTTTTTTGAAAAATCCGGGGGAATCACAAGGACCGCCCTCAAGGCCCCCTTTCTCAAGAGGTTCTCGGCCTCTTTCAGGTCCGACACCGTACGCGTGAGTTTAAAATATCTTCCGATAAATCTATCGACCAGGTCCCTGCTGAGCCGGGTTCCGTCATGATCAATATATGAGGAGGGCATGTTCTCGATATCGAGGCTGATACCGTAGCCGAAGACCACAAACATCAGAAAGGGCACAATAAAGGCAAGAATGAGAAACAGCCTGTTTCGCCATATCTCCTTGAATTCCTTGATTGCTATAGCTCTGATCCTCTTCATGTTATTCTCAATAGCTCAGCCTGAATGTGGCACTATTTCCCTCACCTTCCGTCATTCCGGCTTGTCCCGTCATTCCGGCTTGTCCCGTCATTCCGGCTTGTCCCGTCATTCCGGCTTGTCCCGTCATTCCGGCTTGTCCCGTCATTCCGGCTTGTCCCGTCATTCCGGCTTGTCCGGAATCGTTCAAAGCGCAGAGCGCATAGCCTTCGTTATTCCGTCATTCCGGCTTGTCCGGAATCTTTCTTGTGATCTCGAACAAGTCGAAGGATTCCCGACAAGCGGGAATGACGGTAAGGGCATTTTCATATTTGGGCGACAGTCCGCAAATAATAGACGAAGACGTCCTCCATTGGAGGAGGTATCCTTTTTATGTAGTGATAGTCCATGCCATGTGCTTTTAGGATATCCTTTACTGTTTCCTCATCCAGTTCCTTCTTCCAGAGGCGGTATCTCCTGCCGTAGGGGACCACGGAGATTGATCTTTCGGAAAGCCATTCCCGTGGCAAGCGCCCGTCAGGATAAACCTCAAAGACATTGCCCTGAGCCTCTGTGAACTTCTCCTTCAGGCTGCCGGGCCTGTCCGTGGCTATTATCCTCCCGGAATCCATGATTGCGACCCTGTCACAGAAGTCCGCCTCAACAAGATTGTGGGTGGTCACGATCACGGTCATTCCGAGTTCCTTCGAGAGCTTCCCTATGAACTGCCAGAATATCCTCCTTGCGACGGGATCCACCCCGGAGGTGGGTTCGTCAAGGAAGAGCACGGCCGGCAGATGCAGTGTTGCACAGCCGAGTGCAAGCCTCTGTTTCATACCAAGGGGAAGAGACCCCACTACGGTGGTCTCATATCCCCTGAGGCCGGAGAAATCGATCACCCACACCACCCTCTCCTTGAGCACCTCACCCCTGATACCGTAGATGGTCCCATAGAGTTCTATATTCTCTATTACCGTCAGGTCTCCGTAAAGGGAGAACACCTGGGACATGTACCCGATCCTGTAGCTCAGATCCTTTGATCCCGGCAGGAGTCCGGAGAGGTGAATTTCCCCTTCTTCAGGTCTCAGCAGCCCGATCATGCATTTAATAAGGGTGGTCTTCCCGGCGCCGTTGGGGCCGAGGAGCCCGAATATCTCTCCGGGTGTCACCTCAAGGGAGACCCCGTCGATGGCGGTGAAATCACCGAACCTCTTTGTTACCCCTTCAACCACCACATCCCCCTCGCCAGCGCCGAGCCTCCAGGTGCGGGGTATCTCCACCTCTTTTAAACGCTCACCAGCCTCAACGAGTCTTTCGAAAAAGGCATCTTCAAGTCCCGGCTCCCTGTCCATTATCTCTTCCGGATGTCCTCTGTAAAGGCATCTGCCATGCTGGAGAAACATTATTGAATGACACTTTTCCGCCTCGTCCATATAGGAGGTGCCAAAGAGGATGGTTGTGCCCTGAGTGGCAATGTATTTATTCAGAATCTCCCAGAGCTGTCGCCTTGAAAGGGGGTCTATCCCTGTGGAGGGTTCATCGAGTATAAGGATCTCGGGGAGGGATATCAGTGCGCAGCAGATACCCAGCTTCTGTTTCATGCCCCCGGAGAGATTTCCGGCAGCCCTCTTCCTGAAGGGCAGCAGTCCTGTTGCCTGAAGGAGCTCTACCTCCCTCTCTTTCACCTCATCCCCCGGTACGGCCTTCAGGGTTGCCAGGAACCTGATGTTTTCTTCCACTGTGAGATCCATGTAGAGGTTCTGCCCGATCCCCTGCGGCATGAATCCCAGGTGTGGTTTTATCTTCTCCGGGTTTTCAGAGAGTTCCCTGCCCCGGAATACAACACTCCCCCTGTACTTAAGAATACCGGCACAGATCTTGAGGAGGGTACTCTTTCCCGCCCCGTCAGGGCCGATAATACCGGTAATTTCAGAAGGGGAAACGTCGAGGTCTATATCTCTTAATGCCGTGGTCTTCCTGTATTGCTTTGTAACCCCTTTTATTGATATGACGGGCTGTGTTTCCGAGGGGTTTGTCTTGTCTTCAGCACAAGGATGATTCATTTCCCCGGGTTCTGTGTGCCGGCGGTTTTTATCACTACATCCACAGGCATGCCTTTCTTCAGGATTTTATAAGCCTCCCCGTTATCCTCTCCGAAGCAGACCTTCATGGCAAAGACCTCCTTGACCCTCTCTACCTTTGACTGTACCTCCTTGGGGGTAAACTCCGCCTCGTCGGAGATATAGCAGATAAGGCCCCTTATGGGCCTTTCAGGATAGGTATCGGTGATGACATCGACCTGCGTACCGAGAGAGACCTTACCGAGGTAGGGTTCAGGCAGATAGGTCTTGATATGGAGGGTATCCGGATCAATCATCACGCCGATCACGCCGCCTGCGTTGAGGAACTCACCGGGCTCGGAGACCTTTCTAAGCACCACTCCGTCCTGCGGAACGGTTACTTCCGTGTAGGACAGTTGTATCTCCATCCGGGCAAGGCTTTTTCCCAATGCATCAAGGGATGCCATCATGCCCTCTATTCCGTGCTCCTTTGCCCTGACAAGTAATCTTGAGAGGCGAGTCTTAGCAAGGATGGTCTCAGCCCTTTTAACCTCTTCAGTTGCAATCTGAAATTCCTCCAGGGCAAGATTGTATGAGAGTGTTACGGAATCAAACCTGTCCCGGGGGATTACCCCCCTCCTTAAGAGCGTTTCGTACCTCCTGTAGCGGAGTTCCTCCCGGTCCCTCTTTGCTTCCGCCTGTTTCTTCCGTGCCCTTGAGATAATCAGGGTCCTTTGAGCCACGCTGATGTCTTCATGGACCTTCTTTTTCAGGTAACCGAGGTTTTCTTTTTCCGCCTTTATTCTTGCTTTAAAAGCATCCAGCCTGTTTTTGATCTCATCCCTGCCCGCCCTTATCTCACGGTCAAAAAGGGTTGCAACCCTTTCGCCTTTCCTGACCTCCATGCCGTCCCTTATGAAGACATCCTTCAACCTTCCGGGGATCCGGGGGGATAGGATTATCTCATCGGCCTCGGCACGGCCGCTTATGGTGAGTGTACGGTCATCGGATCTTTTCAGGTGCTCTGTGGTCGCAACTATGCCTAACAGGAGAACAATGATTACACCAAGGAATATCAGGGGTTTTTTAATCATTACAGGAATTATACAACAGACTATTATTATGATGCACCTTTACCGCCGGATTCGGGTATAATATTTCTATGAGAGGCCTGAAGGTATACCTCTGTTTGTTTATATTATCAGTCTTCTTGCCGTTTCCTGCCCTTTCAGGTGAGAGGGCGGTTTTGGTTATTACCGTTGACGGGGTGATAAACCCGGTCACTTCCGAATTTATTGAAAAGAGTATAAAAAGGGCACAGAAGTCGGATTTTAACGCCGTAGTGATTGAGCTTGACACACCCGGTGGCCTTGATACCTCGATGCGTAAGATAATCAAGGCAATCAACGGCAGCGAGGTGCCTGTTATTGTCTTTGTAGCGCCATCAGGGGCACGTGCCGCCTCGGCAGGGGTCTTCATAACCATGGCCGCTCATGTTGCCGCCATGGCCCCGGGGACAAACATAGGCGCCGCCCATCCTGTTGGTATGGGGGGGAAGATGGACAAGACTATGGTAGAGAAGGTCACGAACGATGCCGTTGCTTACATACGGTCGATCGCAGAGAGGAGGGGACGGAATGCGGACTGGGCGGAAGAGGCTGTCAGGAAGAGCGTTTCCGTAAGCGCCCGGGAGGCTTTAAAGCTGAAGGTGGTGGATCTTATCGCCCTGAACCTGAATGAACTCCTTGAGAAGGTCGACGGGAAGAAGGTGCAGACGGTTTCAGGCCTGAAGATACTCCATACTAAAGATGCAAGGATTGTCAGGGGAGAGATGAGCCTGAGGCTCAGGATCCTCGGCATAATCAGCAACCCCAATGTTGCCTATATCCTAATGCTCCTTGGTTTTTACGGACTTTTCTTTGAGATTACAAATCCGGGGGCCATATTCCCCGGTGTTGTCGGTGCAATATGTCTGGTCCTTGCCTTTTATTCCTTTCAGACATTACCTGTCAATTATGCCGGTTTACTCCTGATAGTATTTGCCATAATAATGTTTGTCCTCGAGGTGAAGGTAGTCTCACACGGCGTTCTGACCATAGGTGGTATAGTGTCGATGGTTATTGGTTCGCTAATGCTCTTTGAGAGTTCAAGCCCCTTTCTCAAGCTGTCCCTTTATCTTGTGATTTCTGCAGCCCTGATGACGGCCCTCTTTTTTACCTTGACGGTAGGGCTCGCTGTCAGGGCATGGAGGAGAAAGCCGGTTACCGGGATTGAGGGTCTTACCGGTCTCGAGGGAGTTGCCCATACCGATATATTTAAAGACGGTATGACCCTTGTGCATGGTGAGTACTGGCGGGCATACAGCGATGAGCCGGTCAGGAAGGGTGAAAAGGTAAAGGTCCTGTCCGTTGAAGGACTTCGCCTGCATGTAAGGAAAATTGATTAGCCGGTTGTCGTTATTCCGTCATTCCGGCTTATTCCGTCATTCCGGCACAGTGTCATTCCGGCTTGTCCGGAATCGTTGTTTGGAAAAGATTCCCGACTCCCGAATGCGTTCGGGATTCACTTGCGGGAATGACAAATACATGTAGTTGTCGTTATTCCGTCATTCCGGCTTGTCCTGTCATTCCGGCTTGTCCGGAATCGTTCTTTGAGAAGGATTCCCGTCCCGAATGCGTTCGGTGAGTGATTATCATCCTCACCTTCCCTCGATCTTTATATCATAAATCGTTCATTTTAGGTTAAAATTAATCAAAATTGCCGCACCTTGTGCAGCAGCCGTTAAGGACTCAAAATTAAGGAGGATCGAAATGATATTTTCACCTCAGTTTCTGAGCTTAGTATTTGCAATCCTGGTCGTTGTTTATTTCCTTGCAGGCGCTATCAAGATTCTCAAGGAATATGAGAGAGGCGTGGTGTTCAGGCTTGGACGCATCATACCGGTGAAGGGGCCCGGACTTGTCATTATATGGCCTATAATTGATAAACTCGTAAAGGTGAGCCTCAGAACAGTAACAATGGATGTGCCTTCACAGGATGTCATAACAAAGGATAATGTTACTGTTAAAGTGAATGCCGTTGTATACTTCAGGGTGATGGATCCTATAAAGGCGATAACGGCAATTGAGGACTTCTTTTTCGGTACAAGCCAGATAGCCCAGACAACCTTAAGGAGCGTTCTTGGTCAAAGTCTGCTTGACGACCTGCTTTCCAAAAGGGATGCCATCAATGCCGAACTGCAGCGCATCATAGATTTTCAGACCGAACCATGGGGTATAAAGGTAACCGCAGTCGAGGTAAAGAACGTCGATCTTCCTGTGGAGATGCAGAGGGCGATAGCAAAACAGGCTGAGGCGGAGAGGGAGCGCAGGGCAAAGATAATCCATGCAGAGGGTGAATTTCAGGCAGCACAGAAACTTGCTGACGCAGCAAAGATTATAGCTACCGAGCCGGCTACCCTGCAACTGAGATTTCTTCAAACACTTACAGAGATATCTTCAGAAAAGAATTCAACCGTTATTTTCCCTGTGCCGATTGATCTTATAACACTCTTTACTGAAAAATACAGAAAAGAATAAATAGAGTCTGTGTATAAAATACAGTCATATGTCATTCCCGCAAGTGAATCCCGAACGCATTCGGGAGTCGGGAATCTTTTTCAAAGACAGATTCCGGACAAGCCGGAATGACGGAGGACTGCAACTGTTGGAGTTATACAATCATATGTCATTCCCGCAAGTGAATCCCGAACGCATTCGGGAGTCGGGAATCTTTTTCAAAGACAGATTCCGGACAAGCCGGAATGACGGAGGACTGCAACTGTTGGAGTTATACAATCATATGTCA
>BDTA01000053.1 GCA_002897935.1 bacterium BMS3Abin08 | reverse complement strand
AGCGAGTCGGGAATCCTTCTCAAAGAACGATTCCGGACAGGCCGGAATGACAGATGGAGAGATTGAGTTCATACACAGACTTCAACTATTGTCTGTGTATAAAGTGCCATTTCTTATTTTTGTCATACCCGAAGACTGTAGTCGGGTATCCAGAAAGCATTGAAAAGACTGGCTTCCGGCCTAAGAACTGCCGGAATGACAGATAGAGATACTGCATTTATACACAGACTCTAATAAAGGGCAGAAAGAAATTCCCATCCTTCTGAGCTTTCTCTCAATCAGGACCTTATCAATCATATACGTTCATCCCGGATATATATTTGTATTCCTGGTAATCGGTGATTGTCTTTTCTCTGAATCCGATGTACTCCCGGCGGTCCTTTATTGTAATGGGTCTTCCGTATTTCATTACCTGGTGTCTGAGCAGGGCCGATGCACTGTTAAGAATCGTGAGGTGGACATCTCTGCCTGCCCGCTCTGAAAGGCTCCGGATATAAGCGAGTATTTCAAGCCCTTCCGGCGGCTCCCTGAAGGAGATTGCAACATCGAGGTCGCTGCCCTTACGGGATAGCCCCTTCGCAGTAGAGCCGAAAAGGATGGCAAAGATTACATTTTCGTCGGAGCGTAAAAAGTCCGCAAGACCTGCAACCATATCAAGTTCGGCAGAAGACTTCATATTTAATTATATCAACTTGTTCAGGGGTTTGTCTTTAAGATACGGAAAATCCACACGCCGGGGTTCCATTGCAATCTTATTTTTCTCCCCTTCTGAATTCATCCTGTATCCTGATCTGTTCAGGAGGGAGAAACCTCCTCAGTTTATTGGCCTCGTACAACCATGCAAGCTTCCTCTTGAGAGGCCATTTCCCGTATTCCTCTATCTGCTCTTTTGATACTGTATAGGAGTAGCCTTTAGTCTTTTTCTCCATCTTTCAGGATACTCCTCAGGTGCCTGACATCTGCAATATCCTGCGCCCTTTCGGTATTTAGTTTCATTTCTATAAGATCACGGACAGATACAACCGGGACCTTTTCATCATTAAGTTCAAAGTATAGTGCATGATCTTTCAGATTTTGATAAGGGATGGGAGAGTCAATCAGTACATCGCTGACATATTTCATCTGATCAAGCATCGGACACTTTAATTATATCAGAATTACCAGTGGCTCCGCACTAAATAAAAAAGGTCATCTTAAAAGTTAAATAGGTGAGTTATGGAATCTCTTTCCCTCTCCCATCGTTGAAAGAAATGTGTTTTTTACCCAATCGATAAAGGCCTTGTCTCTTTGCTGGTGAACTTTAGAAGGGATTCTATGTCACTGCCTATCAATTAGAGTTGCATATGATTCTAAAATGTGATACAGTATAATGAAATTTGGGGAGAAATAAGTAGTTCGTATATTAATTGTTCGCCATTTATAACGAACAATTAAGGAGTACTGTAATGATCAAATTAGTCATGTGTGTCTGTCGTCGTTCAGAACTGTCTCGTAAACAGTTTCAAGAGTATTGGCTTAATCATCACGGCCCACTTTTCCAAAAATTTGCAGATACCTACAAAGCTCAAAAATACGTGCAAAGCCATACAATCGATACACCGCTCAATGAAAATGTCCGTAAATCCAGAGGAATGTCACAAGAATACGACGGTATCGCTGAAATCTGGTGGGAGTCAGAAAAAGACTTTATTGACGCAATTAGTTCTCCAGAAGGACAAAAGCTTCGTACGGTCTTTCTCGATGATGAAGCGACGTTCCTGGATTTTGCCAAATCAGCTGCGTTCTTTACTGAAGAACATGTTCTTGTGGGTGGGGAAGGCTAACAAATGCATTCAGAGCGAATTCACCCGCCGCTTCGCTTTGGGGGGAATGCGGCACTCGAACGGATGCCCTTCGGGCGACCGCTCAGCGCCGCATTAGACCATGAAAAAATGATAAAATAACCTATGGAATTTGAATGGGATTCAGATAAGTCCAAAGCGAATCTAAAGAAACATAGGATCTCTTTTCATGAGGCGTCAACAGTGTTTGGTGATCCACTGGCAATAACATTTAGTGACCCCGACCATTCAATTCGTGAGCATAGATTCTTGACTTTTGGATACTCCAGAATGAATCAATTATTGGTTGTCGTTCATACGGAACGGCGTGGGAAAACAAGACTAATAAGCGCAAGGCGTGCAACAAAACAGGAAAGGAAAATATATGAAGAAGGTTAAACACGAAGAAATTCGAAAAGAGTATAAGCTGGAAGACTTAGGAAAAGGAATAAGAGGCAAGTATTTTGAGGAATACAAAAAAGGAACGAATCTTGTTCTTCTTAGTCCTGATGTGGCGAAAGCGTTTCCTGATGATGCATCGGTTAATGAAGCACTACGTAGTTTACTAAAAATAGCACGACAGGCAAAAGGTCTAACAAGACGCTCCACCTGACATCATTCCGCTTCGCTGGTGTGTCATGAAGAAAGGCGAAAGCCTTTCATGCTGTATTAAAGATGAGAGCAGGCCTCTCGGTTTCGGCGGCCAGAAGCTGGAACCAAACCACCCGATGCGGCTGTTGAAAAGAGCAGTGGTCGTAAGCGATCCGGGAAAAGGCCATCGAGAATGGTCAGGTACGTATTATGGAGATGAACGAAAGTGAACCCCCGAAGCAGTGTCGAAATGGAAAACGTTGCTGTCAAAACCAGACTATGAGCGTTAGTCTGGGATAAGTCTTGATGTTAACTGGAATACAGGCAAGGCGGCAGTCGGCATAGAGGGGGCATGAACATAATACAGGCTTTAGTATGGAACATGAGAACCTGTCGTCCTGATGACAAGAGAGCCTGGATCCTCAGTGGAGATTGACAAATACTATCGTTGTGCGATATTATTGTTATGTGATAGTGTCATTCCTGAATGATGAAGCTGAGTTAATATGGAAAGGGAGGTTTTCCAAGAAACTAAAACTCCCTACCCAGCTTCACAATCTGGCAAGAAGAAAGTTGAGAATGATTGCTGCAGCTCCGGCACTTGAAACATTAAGAATTCCACCTAATAACAGGCTTGAACAACTTAAAGGGAAAAGAAAGGGGCAGTGGAGCATCAGGATTAATGATCAATGGCGTATCTGTTTTAAATGGCAAGGCGGAAATGCTAATGACGTTGAGATAACAGATTATCATTAAAGGTTTAAATAATAAAAAGGAGTTAAGGGTATGAGGTATTTAAAAAATATTCATCCAGGAGAAGTTCTCAGAGAAGAGTTTCTGATTCCGATGGGCATATCTGTCTATCGTCTGTCAAAAGAGACAGGTCTTTCACAGACACGATTAAGCCAGATCATCAAGGGCGAGAGAAGCATCACTGCAGAAACTGCGGTGAAGCTTGGAAAATTTTTCGGTGTGGCTCCTGAGTTCTGGATGAATTTGCAGTCACTTTATGATATCGAAGAAGCTCAAAAACAGTATAAAAAAGAACTTAAATCCATTCATTCGTTCGAGGAGCTAAAGCAGGGAGTTGCATAAAGGGAAAGAATGGATAAAGGATTCTGTATTGAGAGGGACCGACTTAGTGGACGCTATTGATTATGACTGTTCCTTGTTATCATCTTACATACAGTGGAGATAGTGTGAAAAGGACTGAAGCAGGAACTTTTGATAACATCCTATACACCCCTGTCAAGCAAAAAATACATTTCAAGAAATTTATTTTAGAATTAAACAGTTATAGAACATTATAAAGGTTTAAACGCACCTATCCTCCCAAGTCTTCAAAAGACTTATAAATTTTGTGGCGAGTCTCTCACCGTAATGGAACCATGCACCTTAGCGTTATCTTCGATGTATCCCCCATTCCCCTGTGTCAGGATTGAAGTTCCTGACACAGAGACGGAGGAGGCAGGTCTACACATTTGTCAATTACGCTAAGTGCAATAATAGAAACGAGGATTAGGTCTACATATTTTTTTAAATATGAAAAAAGTATAGACGCTACTCAATAATTTTACTTTAAAACTAAGCAATTGCAACGCCCCAACTTTCTGACTCGACAGGCATATTTTTCTCTGAATCGAATGTTTTTATAGCACTATGTTCATCTACAAGAATTATTTCAGAGTACAATAAAACGCTCTGCGTAGATGGCGTATTGGATTGAGTACCCCCAGATACAGTCACAGCAGGCAAAGGAACCTCTTGACCAATTTCTATCATTGTTTCTATATACAAACGCTTGGCATCTTCAAGATTAATTATTGCTTCCTCTCTTGTTCTTCCGTCGCTTACACAACCTGGCAAATCTGGATGTTCAGCTCTGAAACAAGGAGTACCATCAGTGTACTGATCCTCTTTAATGACAGCAACATATGGAAGCTTCATATATTCATCCAATGTCATAGTCATAATTTATTATACTCCTTTCCGTCTATTAAGTTCATCAATATTTTTTATAGCATCGCTAATATATCCTTTTGCAAGCTTTCTATTCCTTGATACGGTAGCACATATATCTGGATGCTCAGGATGATAATAAAATGCATGGGAACTGCCTTCTCTCTTGTTAAAGCCATATCCTATATAGACTCTATCGAGATCATCATAACCCCAACCGGCTTTAGTAGCCCTCATGCGTTCCAACAACTTTTCAGCTTTTGGCATGAGGTCTATTTGGGGATTAACTGTGGTTTAACGATTGTAATAGGAATCTGTTTGCGGACTTCTTTATTTATTATTATATTAAATTCATATGTGCCATAATCAGGGAAGTTGACATTTACAAGATTTATGATGTGATTGGCTTTTATTCTTAATTGTCCAGACATTGGAAGGCCAAACTTGAATCCACCTTCAACGTTAACGATAACTTTGCCATCCGCATCAACAAGCTGTATTTTTAGTTCATGTTCACGTTCTGCCTCAGCTCGTTCACCTTCAATGACAAATACAAGGCTCATGAAAGGATGGGCAGTAGGGACTTTTTGGGCATTAATGTGCTCAAAGACTCCGAGCACATTTAGTTTTCCCTCCCGTGATATGTTAGCGTTGTCAGCAACTATAGCCAAAGGGACAGTTAACATGCTAATCCTCCTTGTTTTGAGGTAAGCATAATTTTAACAGAAACTAACCCAAAAAACACAATCAAAAAAAATCAGTGACATATCCCATATTCGAAGATGATAAGAAATTGCTTTTTAGGATTATTTAAATAATATCAAACGGGAACAGTTTTTTCAACATTTTTTTTAAAAAGGGACAGTAACAGTTTAGTTCCTTTTTTACTGACAGATAGGAATGATCAAGAAGAATTGTTAAAGAGAGCAGCCTGAGCTGTAGGGGTATCAGAAGTCAGACTTGGTGAATTTGAGAAGTTCAAATCTTAATTCTTGACAAAAACAGAAAAAAAATAACGAAGCAATGGAGACCTGAACGTATACAGGAGATGATTTTGGGTCTTGGTTATTTCATGAAATTCAGGAAGCAAATATATTACAGGCATTTGTCAGTCAGTTTTTTCGTTAAACTTTTATCACTTTAATTGGAGATAAATATGGAGACATATGAAGTTACACAAAAGATCCTGGAAGCAAAAAAGAAGAAGGGAAAAAGGATTTTGAAGATACAACTGCACGATTCAAGATTTGAACCTCTTCCGTTTTCTATGTTATATATTTTCTTATCATCTCCTCTGCCATCGGGAGAGCAAATTCATTAAAGAACCTCTTTATCGCGTCTTCAGAATACTCTACCCGGTCGTTTTCTCCGACATAGTTCTTACTCATAACGCACTGTATCTGCTGCGAGCCTTCAGTCCATGGTCTCCCTATGATTGACTGAACAACATCGCCTGAGCGAATATATCTCAGTGGAAGCAGAAGTTCCCTGTCAAACTTCCTCAGAAGGGAGATATAGGCATCGAGGGCAATGCCTATCTGATTAAGCTTTACTCTACCGTCATGGGATTCCCTCTCACCGCTGATAATAATATGAGAGTTGATCATCTTTGACAGGGGAATGCGGATTGCGTGGAAATAGAGATGACAACCAAGGCAGGGGGTATAAAAGCCGAAGGTCTTTGACAGTTGTGCGGTATGTCTACCACAGAGCATCCACCAGAGTTTTGGTGAGCCCAGGATAACTGGATCGAAGAGATCAACACCCCTTTCCTTCAGCAGTTCCCTCAGAAGGGCTATCTTTTCAAACGGCCTGTTCCAGTCGCCGAATTCAGTGCCTGAATAGACGAGGGTCGGAATAACCGCCTTTATACGGCCGGTCTCTACTGCCTTTAAGGTTGCAGCAATACTGTCTCTGCCGGCTATCTCCGCTATTGCCAGGGCCTCTGTTTCCCTCAGATAGTTGATCCTGGACCCTGAGAGCATCCAGTCGGGAAACCCGGTAACAATCTCGGGTTTGTTACTCAGTATCTCAAGTATTTTTTTGTGCATCTCTTATCCGTAGAGGTTTATACATGCCGGGGAAATAGGGCTGATTGACAGGTGAATCCATGAGACCGAAGAGTTTTCCCCTGTCCAGGAAATTCAGGATAAGATACATCAATTCCTTTCCTCTAACCGGACCGAGCCCTCCTCCGGCACAGCTTATCTCGTTGAACGCGGTAACATCATCCCTCCTGGTATATCTTCCATACATGGTAATTGGTACCGTCTCCCCGGAATGTATCATCGTGCCGGCGCTTGCGGTAGAATGGTCGGCGGTAATAATGAAGAGGATTTCCCCATCAGGTAAAATCTCCTCTCTTGCATAAGAAATCGCCCGGTCAAGGGATTCCAGTATAGACTTTTTATGTTCTGAATTCCTTGTGTGTGCTGCTACATCAGGGGCCTTTGTATGGACATGGATAAAGTCAAATTCATCCGCCCCTTTCGCTATCCTCAACCTTTCAATCAGGTCTTTTTCTACATCTCCTGTATCCCGCACTTTACGGATTTCCATACCAAGGAAACCACAGAGCCCGTGGTACAGGGCGCCCGATGCTATAGAGAGGGGATTCAATCCCCATTTTTGTCTGAATGGAGTCAAACCGGTCATCTTACCGGCCCTTTGTGTACCGACTGCATTTATCGGCAAGAGACCCTTTCTTTGCCTTTCCATGTTTATTGGATGTGATGATAGTGTTTTATAACACCACTTCAGATAGCTGTTAAGGGCCTTAGCTGTACGGAGTGCCCCGGCACTGTCCACAGTTCCCTCTATCGGCAGTATTTCCATAAGGGGGCGGCCTTCGTATATAGGGTTTGAATCCGTAATATCTGCTGATACCTCCCCCCTGAGAATCAGGATACCTTCTATTGCCTTTGTGGGGACAAATTCTATCTCGATGTTGCCTTTCTGAAAGAACCGTATCTCTTTCTGTAAGGTCCTGCAGGTTTCTATATCCACCTCAGGGGTTTCCTTAGTTAAGATAAGTCTATCCTCCAGAGGCTTGACAGAGAATATCCTGGAAAGAATTGCGACTTCTTCATCATTGACGGCAATGCCTTCTCCGATTGCCTCGATCAATCCCCTGCCTGGAAACTCATGGATTTCATAGCCGAACATAAGAAAATGAGCAAGCTCACTCGGCATGGCAACACCCTGAAGATAGCTATGGTACAGGCCATTCATGCCGATGTTTGCAGTATGGTCAAGATTAGGGGTCTCTGCAACCTGAAGCGGCGTCCTGCCTCCAAATTCAGGGAGGCCTTTATCACCGAGGCCATCAAGGACTAAGAGAATGCATCGCATGTAATAATTATAAACTATTAATATCGAAATGTTGTGCTTAGACCGAAAACAATCCTTGCAGTTTTTTGAGAATTTCTTCAGGTTCTTTATAAAACGGCGTGGCTGATCTGAGGTTTTCAGTGCAAAACAGCCGTGCTTGACAGGGGATAACGGATGTGCAATAATCACAAAGGATCCGTAAATGTGTGACCTGCAAAAATGATTAGTATCTACGGTATTGCAAGAAGAAATCTAAGGAGAAGGGTATTCAGGAGTGCCGCAATACTCCTGTCCGTCGGCCTGGTTACGGCGGTGCTGTTTTCCGTGATCTATGTTACTTCGTCTGTGCAGAGAGGGCTTAAGAGGAGTGAGGCACGTCTCGGGGCAGACATTATTGTGGTTCCAGCTGATGCTGAGCCAAGGGCAAGGACTGTACTGCTGTCAGGTGAGCCGACAACATTCTATATGGACAGGAAGATAGAGGATATGGTCAGGGCTGTGGAAGGGGTGAAGGGGGTTGCAAGCGAGGTGTATCTGCAGACGGCCGAGTATGCGCAGTGTTGCGATGTATCTTCAATTCTTCTGATAGGGTTTGATCCTGAGAAGGACTTTACCCTGGTGCCCTGGCTGTCGGACAGACATATGAGCCCCCCCTCCTCCAGGGAGGTAATTATCGGTATGGATGTGGCTTTGAGGGCCTATTCCCCTGGTTCCACAATAAAGCTCTACGGTACCGAGTTCAGGGTTAAGGGGATGCTTGAGGAGACGGGATTGAAGTTCATTGATAACTCTGTATTCATACCCTTTGCCGGGGTGAGGGAAATGATCAAGGGGTCTAACACAAAGAAAAACGTAAAGCGACTATCGGTCGGGAATAACCGGATCTCTTCCGTGCTTGTTCAGGTAAAGCCCGGATACGATCCTTCAAGTGTGGCTGCTTATATTACGGAATATCTGCCCGGTGTAAGGGCTGTGGTACCCGGGCGCTTGCTGTCATCTATAAGGGAGCGGCTGTCAGGTGTGATAAGGAGTGTTTTTGTACTAACCGGGGCTGTATGGATTGTGGCACTGGTTCTTATCGGGGTAATTTTCTCGATGATAGTAAACGAGAGACAGAGGGAATTGTGCCTGCTTAGGGCAATGGGTGCAAAGCGGGGCGATATATTCAGACTTATAATGGCCGAGGCTTTGATGCTTTCTCTTATTGGTTCTTTATCCGGGATACTCTGTGGCGGGGTATTCCTGTATTTTTTCACAGAGACGATAAAGGCTACATTGAGTAGTCCATTCTTACTGCCGTCTATGATGGAGTCTCTGCTCCTGACAGCTGCATGCATACTCGTGTCTTTATTAACAGGAACAGTTGCTGCTATGTTCCCTGCTTTTAGGTCCATGCTGGCAGATCCGTATGAGGCGATAGTCCGGAGGGTCTGAACCTTTCCAGGGCCGGGTGTTTCTATAAACTTGCTTAAATACTTTTCTTAAAGGAGCGGGCAAATGACCTTTTTCAGAGAATCGGAATTAAAGGCAAGAGATGTTCTTGAAGGAGTTAAGCTTAGGGCGGTCTTCGGTAACGATACCATGATGACTTTCTTTGAATTTGATCCGGGTGCTGTCATCCCAACTCACAGACATCCGCATGAGCAGATAACCTATGTCATTGAAGGTGAGATGGAATTCAGCCTCAACGGAGAGACAAGGGTT
This sequence comes from bacterium BMS3Abin08, assembly GCA_002897935.1. Classification (NCBI taxonomy): domain Bacteria; species bacterium BMS3Abin08. The sequence goes on along the minus strand of BDTA01000053.1, from coordinate 495 downwards.
TTAAAGGCCGGTGACGGGATCGTGATTCTCTCCAATCAGGAACACAGCGCAAGGGTTCAGGACAAACCTGCAAAGGCAGTTGATGCCTGGCATCCGGTAAGGGAGGAGTATAGATGACGGGCATAGCCACAGGGACACCATGATTTTTTAAACCCTATCGAGGGTATCCCGAGATCGTGCGGTATTTATGGCAAGGGATGTAATAAGAAAGGGCAGACCGAGTCCCGGTGCATAGGCTGTTATTAAACCGGCAATTAAATATGGAGAGCAGATTTTGAAAAAACGAATATATGGTGTTTTTGTAAAAAGTCTTAAAAAATCCCTTTTCTGTCATTCCCGTGAAAACGGAAATCCAGTTTTTTCAGATAGTTACATGTTTTCTACTGGATTCCCGCTCAAAAAACTGCGGGAATGACGACCTAACTAAAGAATCGCTCAATTTAGGCAGCAGTGATTTTGCACTGCCGGTTTACTCCCTGTGAGGATGCCGGGTTA